>NZ_OY782566.1:300000-548931 GCF_963677875.1 Thiomicrorhabdus sp.
ATCTGCAACGGCTGCAAAAACAGGGCCTTGACGAGAATGAATCGGAAATCAGCACGCTGGAACTGCTCTCGGAATGGCTGGAAGAAGCCATCGAAAACGGCATTCAACCGGACGAGCTTCAGGAACGTGCCAACCGGCTGGCCAAATACGCCTTTGAGCAAGGTTACCACTATCACGAGGTCGAAGCCTTACTCACCATGCGTCCCAACCCGAACGGTCGCAGGATATGAACGCCATAAAAAAAGGGGCTCTACCAAGCCCCTTTCCTGTCCAGCGCTCCGAAACCGCTATTTCAAGGCATCGCTGACAATCGCCTGAGCTTCGCTGAGAATCGTCTGCAGATGCTCCTCTCCGATAAAACTTTCGGCATAAATCTTGTAAATATCTTCGGTTCCGGATGGCCGCGCCGCAAACCAGCCGTTTTGCGTCGTAATTTTCAGCCCACCGATTGCCGCGCCATTTCCGGGCGCATGCGTCAATTTAGCTAAAATCGGCTCTCCGGCCAAAGAATCAGCCTGAACCATATCCGGAGACAAGTTCTTAAGCACCGCTTTCTGCTCGCGGTTGGCCGGGGCATCTATGCGATTGTAAACCGGGTTGCCGAATTTATCGGTCAACTCTCTATACAACAACCCAGGGTCTTTTCCGGTCACGGCTGTCATTTCAGCCGCCAGTAAATTCATAATGATGCCGTCTTTATCAGTACTCCAGGGAGAACCGTCAAATTGCAGGAATGAAGCCCCAGCCGACTCTTCGCCGCCAAAACCGAAATCACCGCTTTGCAATCCGTCAACAAACCATTTGAAACCAACCGGTACTTCGTTAAGATTCAAACCGAGCTGATCCGCAACCCGATCGATCATCGAACTCGAAACCAGCGTTTTACCGACTGCGGCCTGTGCAGGCCAATCCGGCCGATGAGTAAACAGGTACTGGATCGCTACAGCCAGATAGTGGTTCGGGTTCATCAAACCGACCGATGGCGCAACAATTCCATGTCGGTCCACGTCCGGGTCATTACCAAAAGCCAAATCATAACGGTCTTTCAAATCAATCAACCCGGCCATCGCATAAGGCGACGAACAATCCATGCGGATCTTGCCGTCCTTGTCGACATGCATGAACGAAAAACTCGCATCCACTCTTGTATTAACCACTTCAAGATCCAAGCCGTAATGGTCGGCAATCGGCTTCCAGTAATCAATTGCTGCGCCCCCCATCGGATCGACCGCCAGCTTCAACCCGGCATCTTTAATTGCCTGCATATTGACGACCTTATCCAGATTTTCGACATAAGGCGTGATCAAATCCGTCGGAGAGACAAAGTCGGAAGCCATCGCGTCGTTCAGAGGAATCCGTTTGACATCTTTCAATCCGGCAAGGATCAGACTGTTCGCACGATCCTGAACCCAGGACGTTGCATCAGTATCGGCCGGGCCGCCATTCGGCGGGTTATACTTGAAGCCACCATCCTGTGGAGGATTGTGCGACGGTGTAATAATGACACCATCGGCGAAACCGCCCTGACGCCCCGAGTTGTAGCTCAAAATCGCATTCGAAACCACCGGTGTCGGCGTATAACGCCCGCAGCTCTGAATTTTCACCTCGATTCCGTTGGCGGCAAACACCTCTACCGCCGTCGAATGCGCCGCTTCCGACAAGGCATGGGTATCCATTCCGATAAACATCGGACCGTTGATACCCTGTAAGCGACGGTATTCGACAATTGCCTGACAGATAGCAGCAATATGATCATCGTTAAACGTCGCCTTACTGGCGCATCCACGATGCCCGGAAGTCCCGAAAGAAACCGCCTGATCCGGATTGCTCACATCCGGCTTCAAACGATAATAATCGGCGACCAGTTGTGGAATATTGTCCAGTAACTCGTGAGGTGCCGGCTTGCCGGCCAGAGGAGATAATGCCATAGGTGCTTCTCTTTATATGTTTGATGTATACGGATTCTTAATTTAAAAGGATAGTTCGATTGTTTGTCAAACAGATGACAAATGAAAATTCACCAATTCTCCGTATTTCACCTCTCCGAAAAGCGGTTCCGGTGCAATCTTTAGCACGGCCCTCCCCGAAAATAAAATGAATATGCTAGGATGAATTCCTTAGTTGAGTCCTCGCAAAAGGACTGAGAACTCCCGATCATTTCATTAACGCGGTTTTACAAATATGGTTACCTTCATCGCAACGCTAATAATCGTCGTGCTGGCTTTACTAGCCTTTGCTCTGGGTCTGTTACTCAGTCTTCCCAAAGAGCTGAGAGTCGCACAAAGCCGAGTTCTGCAACATCCGGAGAGACAGGTCGCCGAACTGATTTCAAACTTGAACCTCTGGCATAAGTGGAACCCTTGGCTGCTGCATGACCCGCAGTCCGGCAGTTCTGAGGAGTCGGCACATCACTGGAACAGTCACTTTTTCGGCAAGGGTCGTATCGAGTCGGACAAAGACATCCAAGGAGACTCTCTGCATTTTATGGCCGAATTCAAAGGCGTGCCCAGCCGAGTGGAAATGCACTGGGAAGAACAGGATTCGGAAACCGAACTGACCTGGAAAATCAACGGCCGTTTACCGTGGCATCAACGCTGGAAACAGTTCAAACTGCAAAACCAACTAAAACAGGATCTACAACTTGGCCTGCTACTCGTGGAAAATCAACTTGCCGAATCCCCGGAAACTTTCCGCATAAAATTCGGCAATCGTGTCGAACTCGCCGAGGTAACTGGAATCAGTCAGCATTTTTTCGGTAACTTTGATGAAATTGGCGATTATGCTTCCGAAGCCTTTGAACAGTTGTTCGCAAAACTCACCGTCAGCCAGCAGCCGCAAGCACCACTCACCGCGTTTCACAAGGTTGATCTCATCAGCCTGACCACAGAATGCGAATTTTTTATTCCACTGCATGAAATTGAACCGGGTCAGGAAGCTTCACACCTTCCGGGAGGCGCTTTCTATCGTATCGACTACTACGGAGCCCAACGCCATCTGGAATTGGTTTGGAACCAGGCACTTCAACACCTGCAGGCAACCGGAATACGGATTGATCGCAGCCGCCCGTACCTTGAGGAGTATTTAACCGATCCGAAAACGACTGCCGAAGACGCAATGCATACCGTCCTCTACTTGCCGATCAAATAACCGAATAACGAGAATTTGCATGCCACCCCAATTGACAAAAGCCCTGCGCAACAGCTTCTGGCTCTCGCTGCTTATCCTTGCTCTTGGACTCTATCAGGAAGAATCGCTCCTGACCTCTTTCCTCAGCGCTCTGTTCGGGTTTGCCATCATGCTCCCGGCCTTCTGGCTCTCCTTTCGCCTGACTCGCCCGCAAAAATAGCCGGCGGTGCTGACCCCTCGGCTAAAAAAGAGTATGATGAAATTGATGCTTTGTAGCGCTGAAGCATTATCAAAATTAACCGCACGAACCACTCCTGCTGGCAACCGAAGGAGGTCAAAATGGATACTGGAGAGCATAGCCTGAACACGCTGTTTCAACAGCTCGGACTGGATCACAGCGATTCGGCGATCGAGGCATTCATCGAACGCCACCGGGGCATTAAACCAGACATTCGCCTGGAGCAAGCCTCTTTCTGGAATCCAAGCCAGTCAGCATTTTTGCACGAAGCCCTTGAAGAAGATGCCGACTGGGCTGAAATCGTCGACCAGCTGGATACATTATTACGATCGTAAAACCGCTCAGGAACACTCGTTATGAAACGCTCTCTCAACACCTTCGGCAAACTGCTTTTCGGATTGTTTTTTATCACCCTTGTTGGCGGCTGCAGCCTTCCGGTGCAAAAAGATTACGACCCGCAAGCTGCCTTTGACGCTATCCGAACACTTCAATGGTTGCCCGCAGAACGTCAGGTTGCGCCCAAGGCCGCCGACTACGCCAACCAACAGCCTTTGCTGGCTAAACGTTTGGAGCAGGCCGTCATCAATAACCTGAACAGTAAAGGACTTTTGCTGACGCCGGATCAACCCGATGCATTCATCACTTACCACATAGATACTTACAAACGCCTTCGCCCTGATCCGGTATCAATCTCGTACGGATTCGGTGGCTTCTGGCGACATGGTGGCGTATTTTTCGAAACGGCTCCTGACTACATCGAAGAAACCGAAGGATCGATTACCCTCGACATCCTGAATGCCCAAGGAGAGCTGATCTGGCGCTCCAGTCTGGCGGTTTTACTGCGCCAGCAGGAAACGCCGCAAGCAACAGAACGCTGGATTCAAGCACTTGTCGACAGGCTTTTGGCCGATTTCCCTCCTAAATGATAAAAAACCGCGGGAAAAAGGCGATAGCACTACCCTGCTCGAAAAAAGCTGTGGTACTCTTTAAACGCACAAGGTGAAAAGAGAAAACCCTTCCGCCCCGAACAAGATAAAAATGCACTAAGGGCGCGGTATTCAGAGGATACAAGATGAAATCATATACTCGCTGGCCAGTCGCGGCCTTCGCTTTGTGGTGCTTAGGCAGCACCCCTCTCCACGCAAGCATTGACCACTACAGTGAACGCAATAAACAAAACGTTTTCACTTACTTCAAGCAACTCGCAGATCTGGGTGACCCTAACGCCCAATACGTCGTCGGCAAAATGTACCATAAAGGCAACATCGTTAAACAAAACCACCGCCACGCCAAAGCCTGGTTCCAGAAAGCCTGCAGCAACGGTTCCCGGATGGGATGCGAAAGCCTGAGTTATTACCGCTGACAACCTTAGCGGTGACGGGAGTCTGAGCTGGATGGAATCAAAGGCTTCTCCACGCACCATCGGATTAATCGGGGCAATTGCCATCGGTATCGGAGGCATGGTCGGTGGAGGCATTTTTGCCGTTCTGGGTGAAGCAATTTCATTTGCCGGCGGGGCTACGCCTCTCGCTTTTGCCCTTGCAGGGCTTATCGCTCTGCTCACGGCTTATTCCTATGCAAAACTCAGTGTTCGCTTTCAAAACCGGGGCGGAACCGTCTTCTTCATTGATCAAGCTTTTCAACACAACCTGCTCTCCGGTGGTTTGAATTTATTTCTCTGGCTCTCTTACCTCGTCACAATTGCCCTCTATGCCAAAGCCTTCTCTTCCTATGCCGCCACCTTCTTCGACACACCGTCCACTTACCTGACGCATTTTCTGGTCAGTGGAGCAATTCTCCTGCCGATGATGATCAACCTGATCAGCAGTTCCTTCGTCAGCCGATCGGAAACCATAATCGTCGTTATCAAACTTCTTCTGCTCCTGCTGATTATGACGGTAGGTACAGCAACAATCGACACCGAACGGCTATCACCTCAACACTGGCAGCCAGCGATGGAAATTTTCATCGCAGGTATGGTGATTTTTGTCGCTTTCGAAGGCTTTGAACTTATCGCCAATGCCGCAGAAGAAATCAAACATCCAGCCAAAAACCTTCCCCGGGCTTTCTATCTGTCCGTCGGCGGCGTCCTGCTTCTCTATATCGGCATTGCCGCCATCGTGGTCGGCAGCGTTCCTCAACAGCAGTTAATTGCCGCTCAGGATTATGCCCTGGCCATTGCAGCAGAACCTTCCCTTGGACAAACCGGCTTTCAACTGGTCGCTATTGCCGCCGTTCTGGCGACCCTTTCCGCCATCAATGCCACACTTTACGGCAATGCCCGCCTGGGTTATCTGATCGCCAGAGAAGGGGAACTGCCGAAGGCGCTGGATCACGAACAACGCCACATTCCAATCAATGGAATTCTGACAATTGCCATCATCAGCCTAGTTCTGGCCAACAGCATCGACTTGACGGAAATAGCCATTCTCGGCAGCGCCGGTTTCTTACTGATTTTTTCGGTGGTCAATATCAGTGCCTTCCGCTTGCGCGCCGAAATCGGGGCAAACGGCATAACTCCGATCATTGCCGCCATTGCCAGCACTCTGGCACTGCTCGTACTTTTGCTCCAAACGGCAAAAAATAATCCGCTTGCACTGGCGATTTTCTTCGGGTTCGTACTTTCCGCTTTCGGTTTCGAATGGTTGTACGGTCGATCGGTACGCGGTCATTGGTTCCACAGAAGCTATTAACAACGATGGCCTCTGAAAACCGCCCGGCCAAAAAACAAAAGCGGCCACGTCGGGCCGCTTAAGTAATTGCAACAAGAGAAATCAAAGCAATCTTAGAAACCTCTCGAATGGCGGAATTGCTCGACTTTTTCCTGCTGTTCCGGCGTCAGAATTTTATCGATTTCCGCTCTTTTCTGCTGGCGCATATCCTGCATTTTCTGATGCTGAGACACCATAATATTGCGGATCGCCTTTTGCTGCTCTTCACTCAATTGCAGACGCTGCGCCATACGCTCCAGACGCATATCCATTTTTTTCTCAAAACGCTGTTCTCTGGAAGCGGCGTCCATATTTTTTCGCCCGTCGCAGGCTTTTGCATGCATGGCTTTATGACATCCATGTCCCCAGTGAGCTTTGGAATCCTTTCCGTCCGGACCACAGCCGCCACCGAAAGCCCAGGCCGATGCACTCAATGCGGAAAGCGCCATAATCCCCAATACCGTTTTTGTTTTAGTCATATCGAATCTCCTAATTTTACATTCTCTTTCGAAACCCCAAACTTCGGAGTATCGAGCCGCAGATTCGTTTCTGCTTAGGGTCAGTATGCAATGCAAAGATGCAAACTTTATGCAAGGAAAAAGAGACTCTGTGCAACCCGCGCGGAGGTGAAAAATTCAAACCGCCGCACTTGAATTTTTGGCTTCGCTTTCTTCCGCGACCGGCTCGACGAACTTATACCCGACCCCGTACACCGAATGAATCCATTCGGTTTCACCGAAGGCCGCCGCCAGTTTCTGGCGCAACTTTTTAATATGGCTGTCGATAGTGCGATCGGAAACGATCCGATGATCATGGTAAATGCTGTCGATCAGCTGAGATCGGGAAAAAATCCGCCCGGGAGTTTCCGACAGAACCCGTAGAATCTCAAATTCAACCGCCGACAGATCCGCATCTACGCCATCATAATGTACCTGATAACGCTCGCCATCCAGCTGCCAACGGCTGGCGGTCTTGGCGGCAGGCTTCACTCTACGCAGTAATGCCTTTACCCGTGCAACGACTTCTCGCGGACTGAAAGGCTTGCACATGTAGTCATCCGCGCCAAGTTCCAAACCGAGAATGCGATCAATTTCTTCCACCCTTGCTGTCAACATCATAATCGGTACCTGACTGAACCCGCGAATTGCCTGGCACAGCTGCATGCCGTCTGCGTCCGGCAGCATAACGTCCAGCAACACCAGATCAGCATGGTGTTGCTTCAACCAGTTTTCCACCTCTCCGCCGTGGTCAAAATGTACCGTCTCATAGCCGTGGCTTCGCAAATATTCTTCAAGAATTTCGGCAATTTTCGTTTCATCTTCAACAATCAAAATAATCGGTTTGCTCATTCCGTCTCCTTGATCATAATCGGCAATTCAATCCGGATGTCCAATCCGCCTAATTCGGAAGCATTCAGAAGAATTTTTCCACCATGCGCTTCAACAATTCTACGCACAATCGACAAGCCTAAACCAGCGCCCCCGGAACGCCGGTTTCTGGAAGGTTCGGTTCGGAAAAAGCGCTCTGTCAATTTGCGTAGATGTTCCTCCTCTACGCCTGGAGCCGTATCTTCGATTCGCAAATTCAGACTCCCAGTCCCCTTCTGCAGACTGACGCGAATCCACCCTTTCCGACCATTGTCCGACATCGAATCGGTGTAATTGATCGAATTCTGCAGCAGATTATTCAGCATCTGCGTTAAACGGCCTTCGTCACCTTTCACCCAAAATCTTTCGTTTTCCAAATTCAGGTCAAGCGCCAGCCCTTTTTCGCCGATCGCCGGCTTTTGCGAACGGAGTACCTGTTCCAGCAAGTCCTTGAAATCCAGACATTTCATGCGATATTGCAATGCCCCGACATCACTTAAGCTGAGTTGATAAAGGTCTTCGATCAAACGGTTCAGCAAGCCGACTTCATCGGACAGGCGCTGCAGATTTTCTTTATCGAGAGGGCGGATACCGTCACGCATGGCTTCAATCGAACCGCTCAAAACGGTTAAAGGCGTTCTCAGCTCGTGGGAAATATCGGCAATCCATTGGTTTCGGCTATTCTGTGCAGCCTGCAAGGTTTTTGACAAATAATTGAAGTCGCGTTGCAAGGCTCCGAACTCATCGCTGCGATTCGCAGATAAACGACGACTGAAATCCCCCGCCGTCAAAGCTTTCAAGGCATCGGCAAGTTGGCGGATGGGGGTCAGAAAATGGTTAGCCAGAGGCCAGAGCAACAGTAACGCCAGCAGAGTGATTAAAACCGCACCTTGACTGAGCATTTTCGACTGCGTATCGGCAAATTCGATATCGGCGCGTTCCGTCAGCTCTTTCAGATGATGATACCCCAATTGAGCCACGATCTGATTGCCGTCGTAAACCGCCATACGTACCTCTGAAGCATCCAGCAAAGGGCCGTAAACCAGCTGACCGTTGGCGTCCAGCAGGCTGACCCGGCTTTCAAATTCATCCGGCGGTGGCGGACGGCGCTTCAAGCGGTACTTCAAAATCACATCAATCGGAATGTAATTCTGGGTTAAATCAATGCGATGAGACAAGGTGAGAAGCTTTAACCAGACATTTTCAGGAATCTGCGCGGCATGTTCGGTCGGAATTTCCTGCAAATAGACCTGCAGGTTATTCTGCAGACGCTGCAGACGCTGCTGGTCACGCTGATCGACATATTGCAGCATGGTGCTGTGCAATACATACTGGTTACTCCAGATCAGGGCACCCAAAACCAGAAAACCGAACAGCATCAGCAGGGTGATCAGTTTCAAACGTATGCCCATAATTCTTCAATCCGTTTTTTTCTATCCGATAATCTCCGTTACTTTACCGGATTTCATATACCGAAAGTTGCAAAAAGCATGCAATCGCGCGGCTACTGTTTTCTATGCACAGCGATAAAATCGGCATAAGAATCACGGATATCAAACTGCTGCAGATGACGATGGGCGTGCTTACCCCATTTTTTGCACAATGCTTCATCCTGCAGGACTTCGGCCAATGCCGGCACCCATACCTCAAGATCATCGGCTTTCAATACCAGCCCGGTTACCCGATCTTCAACCAGGCTCTGCGGCCCCCCGACGTCCGAAACCAGGCAACCCAGCCCACTGGCCTGGGCTTCCATCACCACCTGACCAAGCGTATCGGTTACTGAAGGAAAGATGAACAGGTCGGAACTGGCATACAGCTGAGACAACGTCTCGCCAACCACCGGCCCGAGAAAATAGATGTGGTCAGCTCGCAGACGGTCCGCCCATTTCCGATAGCGCCCTTCGCCAACCAAAATCAGATCCGCCTGAATTTGTGGAAACGCCTCCCGTAAAGCCTGCCAGACGTCCACCAAGAACGGAATGTTCTTTTCGACATTAATACGTCCGACATACAATACTTTCGGGCGTTTATCTCCCAGGCCGAATTGTTTCCAGACTTCTTCATTGCGATGCTCGGGATGAAATTTCTGTAAATCCGTTCCAGGTGCCAGTACCGAAGTTTTTTGATACTCGAGATTGATATCATGTGCCATAACTTCCCGATAAGCTTCGGAGCGTGAAAACACATGCTGAAAGTCTTGATAAAACCGGGCCATAATCCGATCGGTATAGCGTTTGACGGTTCTCAAACCGGTCAAATCGTAAAGGTAGGCGGGGAAATCGGTATGATAAGTTCCGATCAGGCGAAACCCCATTTTCTGCGCAATATTCTTAGCGCGCCATCCGAAAGGCCCAGGTGTGGAAATATGAACCCAATCCGGCTGCAACGTCTGTAGAAGCCCCTGAATCTGCTCTTTGCCACAATAAACCAGATCCAACTCCTGATAGAACGGCATCGGTATGCGCCACCGATATGGCAGATTATGAATGTAATCGGCATCAGGCAAAGGTTTGGCGGTGGAAGTCACCAGATGCAGTTCAATCGCTTCGCCTTCACCAGCTTCGATTTTGGCCAAAGCCCCCATATCCTGAATAAAACGCGACACTCCGTTCAAATCGCCCAAAGTATCGGTAAACAGACAGATTTTCATCGTTCAGCTCCGTTGCTAACGTTTCCGCAATTCAGCGGAGCTTAACCGTTTTTATCCTCGCCCCCTTTTAAGCATTTATGACAAAGCCCGACCAATGAAGGTCAACAGTTGCCGGGAAAGTGTTTTCTTACTGGCCAGAGGGAACTCCTGCTGCTCTTCGGCAGTCATAATCGTCAAGCGATTATCGTCGCGTTCAAACCCCATTCCCCGACCAACCTGATTGGCGCAGATCATATCCAGTTTTTTACGTTCCAGTTTTTTGCGCGCGTAAGCTTCAACCTCATCCGTCTCAGCAGCAAATCCCACAACAAACGGCTTATCTTTCTGGCTGGCCACCCAGGCAACTATGTCCGGATTTTTGACCAGATTCAACGTCATCAGATCGACATCGTCGCTTTTCTTGAGCTTGCGGTCAGCAGCCTGTCTGACCCGAAAATCCGCCACTGCCGCCGCACTGATGAAACAATCCGCAGCCTGGTAATGCTTCTGCACTTCGGCAAACATTTCCTCCGCACTTCGAACATCAATGCGTTCGACACCAGTTGGAGTCTGCAGAGCGACCGGCCCGGAAATCAAGGTAACCCGCGCCCCGCTCTCGGCCGCTTCGCCGGCAATGGCAAATCCCATTTTTCCAGAACTGCGATTGCCGATGAAGCGTACAGGATCAATATCTTCATAAGTCGGTCCGGCCGTAATCAGCAGGTTCCGTCCTTGCCATAATGAAGAGAGAAGATGAGAGTCGGCTTGGCGTTCGGCAAGTTCTGCCTGAAAACGTTCTACCTCGGTCAGAATCTCTTCCGGTTCCGGCATTCTCCCTTCACCGATTTCTCCACAAGCCTGTTCACCGCTTCCCGGGTGCAACACCGCAAAACCACGGGCTTTCAGCACAGCAACATTCTCCCGAGTCGCGGCATTCGCCCACATCAGACGATTCATTGCCGGAGCCAGCATAATCGGTCGGTCGGTTGCCAGACACAGCGTTGTCAACAGATCATCGGCACGCCCCATACGCAATTTGGCCAGAGTTTCCGCCGTTGCCGGTGCAATCAGGATCTGATCCGCCCAGCGCGCCAGTTCAATATGCCCCATTCCAGCTTCCTGATTGGCATCAAACAGGCTGTCACGCACCGGATGCCCGGATAACGCCTGGAACGACAACGGCTGAACAAACGCCTTTGCCCCGTCGGTCATCACGACCTGTACCTGATGACCCGCTTTGACAAACAGGCGAGTCAACAACAATGCTTTGTAGGCGGCGATACCACCGCTGACACCTAATAAAATCTTCATCTGTTACCGGTCTTGCATTATTTCCTGATTCAATATCATACAGCGAAAGCCACTTCAAGGCGTGGTATCCGGCCGAACACTCAAACGCTCCAGGTCGGCAAAAGCAAAAGGACGACCACGATCATTAACCGCCACTCCGATCGTCCTCGCCTGCAGCATCACTTTGCCGTCCGACTGCCGGTAAACCGTTTGCACAAACGCATATTTGATTTTCGAAACCTTTTCGACTGCCACTTCGATAGAGAACTCATCTCCAGGCTTCAAAGACGCTTTATAATCCAGCTCCGCCCGAATCACCATCAAGTCGATTCCCTGACGAGACAAGTCCACAAAATCAATTCCCGCATCCAGTAAAAACTGGTGGCGGCTATGCTCCAGATAATTCTGATAAACCGCATTGTTCACGACCCCTTGAAGATCACATTCATAATCGCGAACCTGCATTTTGACACTAAACATTGCTAACCTACGATTTTTTACTTAAAATGGAATTTCCACGCAAATTTGGCTTATCTTACTATGAGCATTCGTGATTGGCACAAAAATGACCGACCACGGGAAAAACTACTCCGATTTGGTGCCGGCAGTCTCAGCGATGCTGAGTTGCTGGCCATTTTTTTGCGTGTCGGAATCAAAGGACAAAGCGCCGTCGAACTCGCCGAAAATCTTCTTCGGCACTTTCAGAATCTCCCCGCCCTACTGGCTGCCAGCGAAGCCGAATTCTGTCAGGCCAAAGGGCTGGGGCAGGCCAAATACGTTCAACTGCAAGCGATTCTGGAAATGTCAAAACGACACTTCGAATCCGGCCTGAAGGACGGCCAGGCTCTCGGCGATCCGCATCAGGTTGCCCGCTATCTCGAATTCCATATCGGCCATAATACCCGAGAACGTTTCGGGGTATTGCTGTTGAACCAGCAACACCAACTGATTCGCTACGCCACGCTGTTCGAAGGAACTTTAAACCAAGCCACCGTTCACCCCCGAGAAGTCCTGAAGCTGGCGCTTGAAGAAAACGCCGCCGCCGTTATTCTGGCACACAATCACCCATCTGGAAATCCTTCTCCCAGCCAAGCCGACTTCACTCTCACCGACTCGCTCTGCCGGGCACTTGAACTGGTTGACATCCGCTGTCTAGACCACCTTATTCTCGGCGACAAGGGGCGCTGGCATTCCATGGCACAGCATCGGCAAATGCCCGGATAAAAAATGCATCATACACTTTGAACGCCATTTCCGATAAAAGCTTCCACACATTTTCAAGTGATTTCCAGCGAACAAAGGTGTTTAATATGGGGAAGAATGCATTCCTCCGAATTGATTGAACGATTGAGACTCGCTTAAAGTTTATGCAACCACTTTCCCGACGGCTTTACTGGCTATTCATCTGTCTGCTGTTACTGGTCACCCCCAATCTGCAGGCCGTAGAAACCTCACCCATCCAGTCCGCAGAAAAACCGCTCGAGAGTCAGGCGGTTGATTCCCTGATTCAAGAACTGAAACAGGACACTCAACTGTCCGAAGAACAGAAGCAACCCCTGACGTCGCAACTTGACAAAGCCGCCGCCTGGATCAGCGAATCGCGTCAGGCACGACACTCTCTGCTGAAACTGCAAGATGACCTGAATCAGGCCGCAGAGAACATCAAAGAATTGCAAGAAGCGCAGAAAGCCCTGCAGAATCGTCTTAAAAACCCGCCGCCATCGACACAACCGGAGCTGAATGCATTAATGACCTCACTCCATCAGGCGAACAACGAATTGGACGAAGCTGGAACAAATCTGCAGAATTGGGACAAAACGCTTAACCAGTACCTATCTCTGGCCACAGGCGGAGCAGGACAGCAAAGTCAGATAAAAAATACGATTGCGCAACTCAAGGAAAGCGCAGGCAAGGTTCAGAAAGAAACGGCTGCCGACCTGAATCAAACTATTCAGGATTTTGCATTAAGAGCCCGTTTACAAGCACTTGAGGCCAGTTTACATCTGATCGCTTTTCAGATGGACAATCTCGGCCGGCTGACCGAACTGGCTCAGGCGCAACGTGATTTCTGGGCGACCCGAAAAGCCTTGGCGCAAAAAAACAGCGAGCAACTCCAGGCACAGTTACAGACACTAAAAGCCGCCGAAGCCGAAGAAGCCCTGAAACAGACACTGGAAACAGCCGTTGAGCCGGGAAGTCTTCTGTATCCCATCCAGAAAAATATTATCCGGCTGCAACAGCAAAAGGCCGACTTGATTCGCCGCGAGCAACAGATCGAACAAAAGATCAATGCCAGTAACGACGCAATCGCTACCATCAAATCCCATTTTTCAAGAGATGAGCAGATCGTTGCCCTGCAAGGCTCTCGAGAAACCATTGCACAGGTATTGCACAAACGCCTGGAAACCCTTGATGCTCTGGAAGTCGCGCCCCGTGAAATCGCCAGAACCAAAGACAGCATCAACCAAGCCGTTCTGACACAGTTACTTCTCAGCGAGAAATTACGCGAACTGCAGCAGCAACCAACTGAAGCACTCTTAGCAGACCTGCTTGGCGAAACGCTCTACGAACAAAGCCTGGACAGCTCCGGCAAACCGACAAAAACTGCCGCCATGCTGGTCAGCCAATATGTCCAGAGTGCCAAAGAGCTGCAAAACCTGTATCCCGGCTACATCAGCAAACTCGCGGAACTGAACACCACTTACAACCAGCAACACGAGCAGATCGGCAACTACAGTCAATTTCTCAATAATCATCTCCTTTGGTTGCCGAACATTGGCCTGCTGAATCTGATCAGCACCGAAAGCTTAAACGACAGTCTACTCTGGCTGCTTTCCACGGAGCGAATTTCAGTATTGATGCAGGATGCCTACCGAACCGCCGAAACCCATCTGCCACAAGTGGTTCTCTGGCTTCTTATCCTTATCAGCCTGCTGGTTGGCCGCCACCGCTTCATTGCCGCCCAGAGCCGTTTGGCTCTGAAGCTGGCTTCAATCCGTACAGACGCCTTCCATTACAGCCTGCAAGCCTTGATCTATACCTTGCTGCTGGCCTTGCCCTTACCGTGGTTCATGCTGGTGGCCGGTGAACTGCTCAGTCTTTCGGATCCGACGCACGACGTGACAATCGGAGTCAGCAATGGCCTTCTGGATGCCGGACTGCTGGTACTGGTACTGAACAGCTTGAAAGAAGTCTGCCGCAAAGATGGACTCGCTGAACGCCACTTTCACTGGAAGGAGAGTGTGCGCCGCACCCTGAGACGCGAACTGAACTGGGCAATTCCATCAGGCGCCCTGCTGATATTGCTTGTCGACATCACCACCGACTCCAGCGGTCCGGCAGACACTCAACTGATCGGCCGCATCGCCTTTCTTGCCCTGATGGTCGCTTTTGCCCTGCTGCTCTTTCGCCTTTGGAGCAAAAGAAGCCCGATCATGCGGGATTTCCAAAACAGCCGACCGAACGCTGTCTGGCTACAGTTGCATTTCATCTGGTTTCCTCTGAGTCTGCTGTTCCCGCTGTTAATGATCTGGAGTACGACCTATGGCTATTACTACTCATCTCTGGTCATCGCCGACAAAATCAACTGGACACTGGCCACGGTACTCAGCCTGTATCTGATTCGCGAACTGTTTTTGCGCAGTCTTTATCTTTCCGAACGCAAACAGCTCTATACCGAGCATCTACAAAAACATCAGGCCGAACTGGAGCAATTGCACGACGATACCGCTTCCAGCGAATCCGCCATTCCGGAAGAGCCGGAAATGGATTACGAAAAGCTCAGTAAACAAGTGCGCCAGGCACTCAATCTCAGCTTTATACTGGCCTTCATTGCCGCCAACTGGATGATCTGGGGAGAATTGATTTCAGCCCTGAATCTGATCAACGACGCCCCTCTCTCGATCACCAAATCACAAATCATCGATGGCGTCGTACAGCAGGTGCCTCTCACACTGGGCGATCTGGTTATCGGCATTGCCCTCGGAGCCATGACTCTCCTGCTCTCCAAAGACCTGCCCGGACTTCTGGAGTTTCTTCTCCTGCAACACCTGCCGATCAGCCGCGCCGCGCGCTACGCCATTACCTCTTTGACTCAGTACCTGATAGCCATCATCGGCTTTGTCGTCATTTTCCGTGCCCTGGGGATCGAATGGTCCAATATCCAATGGCTGGTCGCCGCACTTTCTGTCGGTCTGGGCTTCGGCCTGCAGGAAATCGTCGCCAATTTCATCAGCGGGATCATTCTGCTTTTTGAACAGCCGATGCGTGTCGGCGACATCGTTACCGTCGACGACGTGACCGGGAAAGTATCGAAAATCCGCATTCGGGCAACCACCATCGTCAATTGGGATCGTCAAGAACTGGTGATACCGAACAAGCAGATCATTACCGGGAAATTCATCAACTGGTCACTTTCCGACTCCATCACGCGAATTAAAATCGATGTCGGAATTGCCTACGGCAGCGATGTGAAGCGTGCGCTGGTGCTAATCAAGGAAGCAGCCAGTCAACATCCGCAAGTTATCAAAGATCCGGAACCTTTCGTCATTTTCGAAAACTTCGGCGACAGCGCCCTGCTTTTATCCCTGCGAGCCTACATCGACGATCTGGAGAAGCTGATTCAAACCCGTTCCGAGCTGAACAATGCCATCAACGACGCACTGAACGGTGCCGGGATCGTCATTGCCTTCCCGCAACTGGACATTCATCTGGATACCGGCCAACCTCTGGAGATTCACCCCCGCAGAACATCCGATCCCTCCGAGACGCCTTCTGCCTGAAAGCACTCCCGACAACAGCACTTGCTTCAGCAGTGCGGTGCCGGAAAAGTCAGAAGAACAAAAAAGCAACCATTATAAAAAACATGCAAGACAATCGCCGGAGCAACCCCGCCGAAGCGATCACGAAAGAAACCGAAAATCAATGACGGAACCAGTACCGCCAAAGACCAGGCGGGCGAGTGCAGCCCCAAATGCATGCCACTGAATAACAGCGACGTCAGCAAATTGGCGAGGCTGAAACCATAATATTCCTGCGCAAAGCGGGTTTTGAGCCGCGTTTGCAACCAGCCGCGAAACGCCAGCTCTTCCAGTACGGGAAAAACCAGTATCGACGCGATTAGTGCCGGACGCCATTCCTGCGGCATACCAGAATAGATGCACAGCCAGTAAATCGCTGCGACAACCAGTCCGCCGCCCATAGCGGCGACAAACAATCGATCCTTGAAACAATTACTGTTTTGACCAATCCAGGCGGATATCAAATTCGTATCGGTGTTCGCCATCCAGAGGCTCGATTTCCGTATCAATTTCACTATAGACATTTTTCGCCGGCTTGATATTGGCATCGCGACCGAAAATAAAGCTCTGATTACGGACAATCGAATAATACGCTTTGTTCAACTTCAAAGCCCGCTCGCGACTAGGGGTAATCAAACTGTAGACGTCTTGCTGTTTGATCAAAGCTTCCTTTGGCGAACCCTGCTCATCAAACCACTTACTCAACATTTCGTCATTCTGGCGAAATTCGTCACCACCTCCGACTCGATGGAAATATTGCAGAAATTCCCCCTCATCCGAACCGACGTTCGGAGCATCCTTCATCCCTTTCAGATCAAGGTACTTCCAACCGGCTTCACCACTGACTTTCCGTGGAAAAGCGAACGTTTGATCAATCGTCGAACCAATACTGGTGTGGCATCCCATGCAAAAATAGGTTTCTTCTTTGGTCTGCTGACGCAATTCCCCGTTCCGATCTTCGATATAGCCCAGCAACATCCAGCCGAACCCGTTATACAAACCCTGCTCCTGAAAGTCAGGATAATAAGGCACCTGACCTTCAATTTTCTCTCCGCGTTCATTATCGTAGGTGCTGTTCAGCGAATTGGCGTTCATAAAGCGGGTTTTCTTCATATAGCGCAACTCCTTCATTCGCGGAGAAGGCGAAATATTTCCCTGATCGTCAACACCGACATAACGCACACTGTGCAGAAATTCCGTACCCAGCGGATAGAGCATATCGACAACCTCTTCGTTTTGTGCCTGACCGACATAGTTCGTACGCTGCAAAATTTTCGATGTCATACCCAGATTTCCATCACCGTCCAGATCCAGCCCGATCTGAGTTTCGTCAACCTGCAGAAGCGTCTCACCGGTTCGCTGAATATTCATCTCCAGTAACGCCAGATTAACCCGATAAACATCTCGGCAATAAGCGCCGGTCGTATCATTGCGGAAGGCTTCCGGCAAACGAATCACCACATCGTCGGTCGAACCGTTTGTCGGCCAGAAAGTGCTGGCAAAAGGCTTGTAATTGAAAGCGATCCAACCGGAATGATCCAAAGCAAACCCCTGGTCGTCAAACGCCATCTCGGCATCACCGAAATGTTTCAGGCCGATCGCTTCATAGGGCTCGCTTCCTTCCTGCTCCCAGCGATCGTACAGCGCCGAATAATTATCTTCGGAGATATACTCGAGAATGAATTCGTCGCTTAACTCTTCGATGGCCTGGCTGCGGTCGACAAACAGATTTTTCCAGTGATTATTCACTCCGACTTCAGAAAAGTCGTACTGCCCCTGAAGATAGCCGTCATCCATGTCATTCGGTCGGGAGCGGTCAGGATAAGTCTGATGGCAGGTAAAACACGGATTAAACTTCCCTTCGGTTCGCGTATAGCACTGCGGCGGAATCGGCCCCTCAAGGTTGTAAAATTCGCCTCGATCGGCCCAGAGCAAACTGGAACTGATCATCGATGTATCGACTTTGCTCTCGGATATTGATTGGTCCGGCGAATCTGAACCCGTCTTCTCGGAAGCGCCATCCTGATTACAACCGGCAAGAAGCGATGCAAAAAGCAGAGAAAACAATTTAAGTTTCATAATAAATACCAACCCATATCGGAAAACAAAGAAAAAGAAAAGCAAGGCGGGGAACTCCCCGCCTTGCCGGCGTTCAAGAACGTAACGCTTGAACTTATTTATAGACCGTCACATTGGCAACAGACCAAGATGCCGCATCACCGCCACCGGTTCCGGTAGAAGTATATTTGACTGCAACAGTGATCTTTTTACCGTCAAATGCCGAAAGATCGATGTTGCCGGAATTGGTCCAGTCCGAACCGGAAGCAAGCGTTGCGTTTGCTGTCACATCGGTCCAGGTTGCTGTTGAAACATTGTTGGTATAGTCCTCGGAAACCATGATGTTCAAAGCCGGACCGGTATACTCAACTTTCGTATCCAGATTCAGCTTGGCACCGGTTACCGCAGAAAGGTCGACTTCTTTCGAAACCAGCCAGTCTTCAGACGCTTTATCAGCACCGTAACCATTCATGTTGGCAGAATATCCGTAGGTATCGTCACCGGAGAATAACCAGTCTTTGTTACTCTCGACGCTCACGGCAGAAAAAGTGGAGTCGCTGAATTCAAGGTACTTCGTACCGTTGATTTCAAACCCCGACCCGATTTTGATCACCGGCTCGTATACGCTACCCGTTGACTTGATAACGAATTTTCCACCTTTCGGATCCCACAACCACATCATGTTGTTTTCGTGTTTGGAAGTATCTTCACCCACGATGACACGACCGTCGGCAAGGACAACCAGGTTATCCGGGTTGGAAACCGAATCCACATGACACTTGTTCGCACCGGCCGAAGCGTTGTATGGTCCACCGATGATAGCCGGTTCCATACGATCAATATTGTAGTCCGCAGCAAGTTTCATCTGATAAACCACACCGCAACGATTCGCTTCCAACTGGATATCACCGGAACCATCCGACATACCGCCGGAAACATCCGACATCGCCATATAAGCGAATGCATCTTTGCCTTCCGCCATTAGTGACTTCACGCGATCATAATGAATGTTGACCCCTTCCATTTTATTGAATTCGGCAGATGCACCTTTGGCCGCTGCGAATTTACGGGTCTCGACAAATGCAATCCAGTCATTGCTGGCATCCGAATCAGTCGCAGCAGCAGCAACCTGTTCGTCGGTAACGTAACGATCCGCATCTGCAGCCGTTTTACCGTCAAAGGTCGCGATTTTCGCTTCAATATCGGCTTCAGTACCGTGCGCAAGCTCGATCCATTCAACACCAAAACCGGCTTCAGACGAGCTTGAAGCTGCATCCTGAGTAACTTTAGCCGCGTAAAGCGTACCGGCAGACAGATCACCTTCGCTATCCGCTACAAACTTGAAGAAAACCGTGTTTCCACCATCGTCAGAAAGGTAAACCGTTTTGTTATCCGGCATTACAACCGAGTTTTCGTGCGAGAAACGACCAAGTGCAAAGCGCTTGACCGGCGTTGGAGTCGCTGTCGGGTTGGTGATTTCTACGATATAACCGTAACGGTAAGGATTTGGAGATTCTGTCGCGCCAAGGTAAGCATCCAGATCTTCAATCTGGCTGTTTCCGTGCCAGTCTTTTGTATTGTCAAAGTACAACTCTTCGGAAGTCAGCGGATTCCCCCAAGGGCTCAAAGTTCCGAAACAGTTTACCCAAGTCCCTTTTACCGAGCTGAAATCCACCATCATTTCATTCGATGCAGTCCAGGCACCGTTTTCATATTTCAATTCAATGCGGCTCATTCCACCAGGACGGTTTTCCCAGTTGGTAAACAAGAAACCTTCGCTGTCATCACCGGCATTTTTCGGAACAAAAGCATTGAAGTCAGGATCGTTGGAAATGAACAATTCCGTTCCGTCAATCGCCTTGATCGAACCAACACCCTTGACGCCTTCTTCTCCGACTTTAGCGATTTGCCCGTAAGCAACCTGAGTCGATTCTTTTTCATCTGAGGTTGCCGGAAGTGCCAGAGGCTGAACCACACCGACATTTGCCATATCGCCGCGAGAAACAAATACTTTTGCATTCTGGTTTGCCGGGTGCTGAATATTGAAGAAGAAGTTATTATCGGTTACGAACATACCAGTGAATTCGGCACCAAGCGGAGCCGTAGCATAACGGATCAGTTGCGCGCTGGCGCCGTCTTGACCATCAACACCGTCCTGACCGTCTTTTCCATCTGTACCGTTACAGACGTGATCTTCGGTATCGCGTTCATCTTCGTCCAGAACACCGTTACCGTTTTCATCGATACCGGAATAGATTGTCACCCCACCGTTCGGACAGGTAGCGTTTGAAGAAAAGGCAACTTTGGAAGTAATCGTGCCCGCTTGAGCAGTTGAGCCCGCATCATCGCTTGAATCGTTACAAGCGGTCAACGAAGCCGCGACCAGAGCAGCGCCCATTGCTGCGTATAATGCTTTTAATTTCATGTCTTTGTCCCTGTTGGCAATATAAAGTAAAAACTTCAGGGGAATGGTAGGCCGAGCGCGTTTCACAAACATGACAACGGCATGAAAAATTAGTGACGCAAAATAAAAAAAGCCGAGCCCCGGTTTCCCGGGATTCGGCTGGTAAAATTCGCCTGAAACCGCCGCCTGAAAATTTAGAAAATCGGCTTTTCAGACGGTCAATTCACTTAATCTTTACGTTTTTTTGAAGAAAGCAGATAGAGTGTCGACAACAGCAACATCAAAACCAGAACCGGATCGATCCCCGACGAACGACCGGAGACCAAAGTGCATCCGCCCCCGGAAGACGATGCCGCTTCTTCAGCCGGAGTTTGATCGTCAGGTGTCTGATCGTCAGGTACCTGATCATCCGGTGTTTGCGTATCCGAAACCTTGAGATCCACATACACCATACGGTGATCGGTCGGCGTGTTTGCCACCGCCAGGCGGCTCAACTCGTGATCGGTGGTCGGCCAGAAAACAGCACTTTGCACAACGTCAAATCCTTCCTCTGAAGGCAGCACATAATCGGCACGCATCTGCCAGTTAGCGGTGTGATTCGGCGCAAATTCACTGCCCGGCGTCTTCTCGACCGCTCCGAGGCTGGCCGGAACCATACCGCTGTCAACCAGACTGTTTTCCAGAAGCTGCTGAATCGGGTTACCGGTGGCATCCCCTTCATCCGGCGAAGCATTCTGATCGCCCATGATCACAAAACGACTTCCCTCCGGCAAACCGCCGGTAACGCCTTGGTCATCGTAGACGTAAGTGCTTTTCGAAGCATCAATGTAATCCGCCCAGAAGCGGATCTCATCATGGTTGCGCGTCCCGTTGCGATCTTCCTCACCATCAAATGTCGGTGGTGTCGGATGAGAGGCCAGCACATGCAAGGTTTCACCGTCTATCTCCAATGGCAAATCCCAATGGCTCTTCGATGACAAACGAAACGCTTCCATATCATCCTCGGTATACCAGTCGTCACCATTGGTTTTTTTAGGCAACATGGCATTTGGCATATCCTTCCACAGAAACTTCTGGAAAGTACGAACGTCTTCGCTCTTGATCGGATAAACCGACAGAACCGCCATACCGTATTTCCCCGGATATTGTCCGAAACCGAATGCATCATCCGCTTCACCGGTGACGCCGTTTTTGTTGAGATCCATTCCAGAAGGAAGGCCCGTATTGACCTCATTGATATAAGCGTAGTCGTAATTGATCGGCTGCAGTGAACTCTGCTGGGCAATTTGCAGATAGTTTTGTCTGAAACGTTGCAAAGACAAACCGTCTTCGTCGTAATCGAATTCGTTCAACAAAATAATGTCCGGACGAACCCGCTGAATCAATTCGGCAATCAACTGCGCCTTCTGATAGTTTCCATCGGCAAGCAATCCCGGAAGATCCGCCACGGTTTCGCTTTCTCCGATCAGGTTGATGTTGTAAGTTGCGATTCGAATCGCGTCTTCGGGTTTATCAAGAATCGCCTTGTGCGTCGACTCAATCAGATAGACTTCCACTTCGTCGCTTGACGACGTCTGACCATCGTCGACGGTGACCTTAATGGTGTTCTTTCCGGCCTGCGTCAGGCTGATTGCTTCACCCGGCGTCCATGCATAAGCCGCGGCACCGTTGATACTCAGAAAATAGGCTAGATTTTGCGAAGCGTTATTGGTTACATCGACAGTCAGGTTCAACGGCTGACCGACAAAAAGACTGGCTGCATCTGCAGAAGCATCGACCTTAAGACTTTCTTCTTCGATCACCACATTATCCACCTGCCACAATGAAGCCTGACCGGAAGCCGGGCCGGTGGATGTATAGTGAAAAGCGAGATAAATCGTCTGCCCGCTGTAGGCACTTAGATCAATCGGTTCCGACGTCACCCAGTTATACTCCCCGGTCGAGAGCTTGGTCGGCGTAACCTCCGTCCAAGACGCGCCTTCCGGACTCCCGGAACCGGAATAATTACTGGATACCTTAACCTTGAAATCACCGCCATCATATTTTTTGGCGGTTTCGATCTGCAATTGAGGTGCCGATGCGGCCCCCAGATCAATCGCCTGAGAGATCAACCAGTCATCACTGGCTTCATCGGCAGAGTAGCCGTTAGCCGAGGCAAACGGATTATTATCGGTAATATAAATATACCAATCCTTATTACTCGACAAACTATAAGATGTAAAAGTTGTGTCCTGGAAGCTTTTGCTTGCTTCCGCCTGATCAAAATTTTCTTCAAAATAAGGAGCAGCCATTACAGGAAAGGCAGTAAACCCCATCATTAGAGCCAGTAGCTTTTTCATAAATCACCCGATCGCAAGAATGCTTTTTAAATGAATAAAACAGGGCGATTCTAGAATTCGGACTTTACTGGCATTTTACTGCTTTATGACAGCTTCAAGACAGAAGCCGCCGTCTTGAAGCTGCCACACAAAATCCGAAGTAATTTTATTCAAAAACGCGCTTTCGTCGACAGCCGACGCAAACACCGGCTTTTAATGACACACATCTCATACGTCATTAATCCACGACGGGTTTTACAATTCCGCGAGCCACGTACCGTAAAATTCACCAGCTGCCAAAGAGAAATTCGCAGGCCCGTCGTGTTTAGCCCAAAGCCGCTACCGGCCTGACGAAGCCGCTCACAGAAGATTCCTCTTCAAACGGCGGCATTTCACAAAATCGCCACCAAAGTGCAACTTTTCTGCAACATTCGATAATTAAGATTCCCTTAATTTTATTTCACCCACACAACCTAAGGGCTCCTCCGATGAAATTGAATCGACTGCACCTTGCTCTGGCAACCGCCACAGCAGGATTTTCTCTTGTTCTAACCGGCTGTAATACAACTGACAGCACCACCGATGCAACTGCAGCGTCAAATGAAATCAAATTTACCGAACTGAGCGCGCCAAGCGACGAAGTACAAAGAAACCTGATCCGTGCTACCGAAGCCGTAACCATTAACGATACCGATATGCAGATCGGTTACACAACCCTGTTACGCACCGGAGAAGTCGATAACGGTGAAACCTTCGGTCTGGCCAAAGATTATCAGGATCAGGCGATTGTCGAAGACGACGGATCAAACTATATCTGTAACGGAACCGACGACGGTGTCGGTTCTGGTCTGGATCACGTGAGCTTGTTGGACAAAGACGGAAAAATCTACATGGTTTCCCAGTTCGAATGCTCAACCGGTGCAATGTACATGAACGAACTTGAAAAAGCGTCTGACGGTTCTTTAAGCCTGGTTCCAGGTTCACTTAAATTCGTCAGCCAGAAAGACGGCTTCGGTGGTTGGGTTCACTGCGCTGGGATGACAACACCTTGGCAGTCACACCTTGGATCGGAAGAATACGAGCCAGATGCCAGAAACTTCGAAAATGCCACTTACTATAAAGACGTCACTAAGAGCTACTGGCAAGGCGACGCCAGCAAAAACAACCCTTACTACTATGGTTGGACTCCAGAAGTCGATATCGATGCCAACGGTAACCCGGTATATACCAAACACTATTCCATGGGACGCATGGCGCACGAGCTTGGCTATGTCATGCCGGATGAAAAAACCGTTTATTTGACCGATGACGGCACCAACGTCGGCCTGTTCATGTTTGTTGCGGATACCGCAAAAGACCTGTCTGCCGGAACTTTGTATGCTGCCAAATGGAATCAGACGGCCGATAACGAAAAAGGCGGTGAAGCGTCTTTGACCTGGATCAGCCTTGGTCATACCACCAATGCTCAGATCAAAAACCTGCTTGACCCTGACGGTAACGTCAACACAAACGACAGCGGTCTGACTTTCGCTTCGATTTTTGACGCGGAAGATCCGGTCAACGGTTCTTGCCCGACTGCCGGATTCACCTACACTTCTGCCAACGGAACCAACGAGTGTCTGAAACTGAAAAACACCGTTGACGAAGCCATTGCCGCCCGTCTTGAAACTCGCCGCGTTGCTGCCGTTAAAGGTGCAACCGTTGAATTCCGTAAAGAAGAAGGGGTTACTTTCAACGCTCGCGATAATCAACTTTACATCGCCATGTCGGAAATCCGTAAAGGGATGACTGACGGTGCAGGCGATATTCAGCTGACCGAAAACAAATGTGGTGCCGTTTACTCTCTGGATGTTGAAGGCGCAATTAAAGATACCGACGGTGCAGACATCGCTTCTGAGTTTGTTGCAGTCAACATGAACGGACTGATCGGCGGTAACTATCTGTCTTCTGCCGATGCCGACGGCAACACCTGTGATATCAACGGAATCGCACAACCGGATAACGTAACCTATATCGAAGGCACCGACACACTGATCATCGGTGAAGACACGTCTGCGCACAACAACGACATGATCTGGGCTTACAACATCAAATCAGATGAATTGACACGTATCGCTCACACGCCATACGGTGCGGAAACCACGTCTCCTTACTGGTACAGCATCGACGGTAACGGTTATATCACCCTGACCAACCAGCACCCTTACGGCGAAGGCGGACCTCGTTCTTACAACAAGCCGTTTGGCGCTGAAATCCGTTCGGAAATCGGTTATGTCGGCCCGTTCGACACTTCCAAAATGAAGTAACCATCCGCCGTTCGGCTTCTTAAAAGGCGCGCATTTTGCGCGCCTTTTTCATATGACTACCATTAAATTTTTCCAGTAAGAGGTTCAACGCCATTACTAAGAAACAACGAGATCGCCATGAACGTATTCTTTCGACTTTCTTCTATCAGTCTTATCGGATTCTTGTCAGCCTGCTCAAGTTCCGAACAGACGCAAACACCACCTTCCCTGCTGAACAACCATATCCAGAATACGGCAGCAGCGTACATTCCTTTGCAGTGCTATACCAAAACCCGGGGCATGAACGATAAGGTTCACAACCCCTGTTTCAGCTGCCACACGCCGGGAAAAATCCCCAACTATCTGGATGATTCCGAATTTCAGCTACTGTATGACTTCAGAGATTCAACCCGTAAAAATCCGTGGATCAACGCCTTTAAGGATCGCAGCACAGCCGTCGCCCGCATCTCGGACGCGGACATTCAATCTTACGTGCAAACCAGCAATTATTTCGACCAGAACGGAAATCTTACGCTGGCAGAAACCCTGAAAAATGCCTTGCCGGAAAAATGGGATTTTAACCAAGATGGGCGCTGGGAAGGTTATATTCCCGACATCTATTTCAATTTCGACAATGAAGGATTCGACCGCAACCCGGAGGGGTCGGAAACTGGCTGGCGCGCTTTTGCCTACTACCCGTTTCTGGGAACTTTCTGGCCGACCAACGGCAGTTCCAACGATGTGATTATCCGCCTTGCTCCCGAATACCGGCAAGACACCCAGGGACAATACAGCAAAGCAATCTACAAATTGAATCTGGCGATCACCGAAGCGATGGTTCGCCAGAAAAACATCCTCATTGAGGCTACCGACGAAACCCTTTATCAGGTTGACCTGAACAAAAACGGCCGTCTGGATACCGCCAATGAAATCGTTTATGACTGGGCGCCGAACGAAAAACGCTTCATGAGCTATGTCGGCAAAGCCAAACAACTGTTCGATCAGAAGAAAATTCACATGGCCGGCGGCCTTTATCCAGTCGGCACCGAATTCGTTCACACCGTGCGTTATGTTGATGTGGATGAGTCGAATACCCTCACACTGGCCAAACGCATCAAAGAACTCAGATATGCCAAAAAATACGCCTGGAGTACCTATTTCCAGCTGCGAAATGTCGTGATGTCTGAAGAAAAAGAAGCCGTCGGCTTTCCGGAACGCCTTAGAACCATCAAAGGAAATGCAGAAACCGGTGTCAGCAATAACCAGGGCTGGGTCTATCAAGGCTTTATCGAGGATCGAAGCGGTAGCCTGAGACCGCAAAGTTTCGAAGAATCGCTTACCTGCGTCGGTTGCCACTCCGGAGTTGGGGCCACCACTGACTCAAGTTTCGCCTTTCCGAGAAAATTGAATGCGGATCATTACCAGCATGGCTGGTATCACTGGTCGCAAAAATATGTCCAGAAACTGCCGGAACCGCAATGGCTCGACGGTACCTACGAATATTCGAAATATCTGCTCGAAAACCATTCCGGAAACGAGTTCCGCAATAACGATGAAGTGCAGAGTAAATTCTTTGATGAACAGGATCAGCTGAACCGGGTAACAATCGATCGACTGCATCAGGACGTCAGCCAGCTTCTGGCGCCAAGCAGAGAGCGAGCCATGCAGCTCAACAAGGCATATAAAGTCATTGTTGACGAACAAAGCTTCATCTACGGACGCGATGCCCACGTCAAGCCGTTGGAAAATGTCTGGGAGGAAGTTCCCGAAGATGAACTGACCGGAGTAAAAGAAGTCGTCGTCAGACAACCGTTAAAATAAAAAAAGCGCAACAAGCATTGTTGCGCTGATTCGTCGCCCCGCCCTTCTTCCTGCCGAAACGCTCCGGCAAGGCGGGTCGGCAATCAAGACAGGATCAGTAATCCAACGTCCAGATAATGTCTTCCGTTACATTACCGGCGGCGTTCGACAGCAGGTAAACTTTAAAGTAAATATAATTTGCTACCTGTCCGTTGACGTATTTTCTTCTCGGACTGAAGATAATTTGCTGAATACTGTCTTTCTCCAGCGTCATATCACCATCAACCACATAGTCATCAAACTCCCCGTCCCAGGAAACATTACTTCTCGAATAAACGACTTCATCCGTATCCGTTCTTTTGGCAAGCACCGTCATCGAACCGTCATCATTGATGGTCAATTTCAAACTCAGGTGCCCCATCACGCTTGGAATCTCCGTGTCATCCGCAGTGTAAGTTCCGGCCATTGCCGCCAGATCAATCGGCGAGTTCGCCGTATGAGCAGCATTCACCGCAGTGTCGGATTTCGTAAAAGTGTAGGTCACCGGATTATTCGCCTGCGGATTATTTTGCAAAGTCGTACCGGATAAAGTAATGCTGTAAACCAGCTTATCCCCGGTATTTTCTGTCAAACTAACGGCAAGATCATCCGCACTTTCGCCAACCAGGTCACCCTCAAATTGAAACGTCGCCAGATCCTTAACGATTGCTTCGGCAGATGAGATGCCCTGATCGCTTGCGATATAGCTTCCTTTATCGGTCGGAAAATAATAATTTGTTTGCAGATCCCACAGGCAGAAGCCGCTACAACGACCGGTTACCACCGGACTGGCTTCGGCAAGCTGACCGATAAACGTCGGCACGCCATTGGTCAGGTTCGCCGTATTGACAAGATTAATCTCATTGAAGCTATCATCCGGCTTGGTTCCGAGAATATAAGCATAGTCCCCGCTCTTCCAGACAATGTCCTGCTGATTCTGATTGTAATAATCCTCAAGCGTCGGATTGGCAAACACGGTACCGTTAATGGTAAGTTGACTCTGGCTATCGATCACAACCGTATAATCGGTTGCATTCACCAAGCCTTCGGCATCCGTGCCGGAATAAGTCAGGGTATATTGGTTGACAACACTGGCGGGAACTGTAACAGCAGGCGCTTGTCCACCGGTATTGTTGCCGGCCGGTGGGGATGAATTACTGTCTGAACTGTCAAATTCATCGCAGGCGCTTAACGCCGTCACGACCAGAACACTTATCAAAAAAAACTTGATTTTTTGCATGAAACTTCTCCGATTAGAATAGGAATAAGATAGATGTAAGACGATTGAGGAATTCCCACAGACGATGGGGGAATCCCCATGAATAGAACCTTTGTAACTCATTCAACAATAATGAAATTTTCTGTTCCGACCAATCCCCCGAACAAGGGGGAAAACGATTTTTTCAGCCGCAGGAAAAGGTCGTACTCCGCCCGCAAGCGAAATCGCCGCTGATCAAATTTCCCCCTCCTCACCCGCCATCACCCGGGTCAGAATAAACTCCTCCTTTTATTCTCACCAAAGGCTTGCAATTTTGTCCGTTTTCATGGATAATTCCGCGTTCTTATTTATCGGCCCTGATACAAGGCCATGTAAATATAGAAATATTCGAATATTTTTATTTCATTGGATTCTTAGCGATGAAGCTTAGAAATCGTTTAAGAATGCAAACTATTTAAGAAGGGATTGAGAAATGTCTAGAGTATGCCAAGTAACAGGTAAGCGTCCTGTAGTCGGTAACAATGTTTCCCACTCTCACCGTAAAACTCGTCGTCGTTTCTTGCCAAACTTGCATACGCACCGTTTTTGGTCTGAAGCTGAAAGCCGTTTTGTAAAACTACGTGTTTCCACTGCAGGCATGCGTATCATCGACAAGAATGGTATTGACGCCGTGATCGCTGAGATGCGTTCACGTGGTGAGAAAGTCTAAGGAGACTAACCCATGCGCGATAAGATTAAACTAAAGTCCACTGAGTCTGCTTATTACTACACTACCGATAAGAATAAGAAGAACATGGCAGGGAAATTCGAGATCAAGAAGTACGATCCGATCGTTCGTAAGCACGTCTTGTTCAAAGAAGCCAAAATCAAATAAATCTTACCAAGATCGATTTGAGAGAACCCGGTTCAAAAGACCGGGTTTTTTTATGTCCGAAAACCGCGTATTTGCAAAAATACTCATCCTTTCAGGCTGGTAATGCACCATAAAGATGCTGCTTGGCATAACGCATGGCCGGTGGCAAAGTATCGAAAAAACCGTTCTGGCTTTTTTCTTCCGACTCTCTTTTAAACTGATAAGCCTCTTCCGGACCGTCGAACACCGCTACGACCTGACCGTTTTTCACAATCGCAAAATCGTCGCCAAGGCATTCGACCTGATAAATTGAAGTTTCCATTATGTGCCCCTTTTTCGCCGTAGCGAAAGTAATTTCAGGAGCTTTTTCCTTTTTTCCGCTCCTGTATTTTATGTAACGGCCGGTAAGTTCTTTTTAATAAAGCAAATTTTTCAGCCTGCAAAAAATGCCTAACAAATTGTATGCCGATTTACACGGAAATTAAGTGACGCATTTTCAACATCGGTGTGACATTTTGTTTACAATGCAGGCAATGTATTCACCGCCGGAAGAGCATCATGCCTGAATTACCCGAAGTCGAAACCACCCGACGCGGAATCGAACCTGCCTGCGCAAACGCCGTCATCCAGAAAATCATTCTCCGCGCCCCGAAACTGCGCTGGGAAATCGAACCGACCCTGCCGCAGATTCTCGCCAATCAGAAAATCATCAAAGCCGGACGACGCGGTAAATACCTGCTGCTATACACTCCGGTCGGTATTCTGATGATTCACCTCGGCATGTCTGGTACCCTTCGAGTCCTTGAACAAGGCACTCCTGCGAAAAAACACGACCATGTCGACATCCTGCTGACCAGCGGGCAACTTTTGCGCCTAAATGATCCTCGACGCTTCGGAGCCGTTCTCTGGCATCCAGCGGAAAACGGCGGCATTGAACAGCATCCGCTACTTGGCAAACTCGCGCCCGAGCCCCTGAGCGATGCCTTTAATAGCGACTATTTCTACGAAAAAGTCCACCGACGCCGTGTTGCCATCAAAAGCTTGGTAATGAACAGTAAAATCGTTGTCGGAGCCGGGAATATTTACGCGAACGAATCCTTGTTTTTAAGCCGGATTCATCCGCAAATCCCCGGTAATCAATTAAGTAAAGCACACTGCGCGACCTTGGTCGGAAACATTAAAAAAGTATTGGAAAAAGCGATTCGGCAAGGCGGAACGACTTTAAAAGATTTTATGAGTCCGGATGGCAAACCCGGCTATTTCGTGCAGGAATTAAATGTCTACGGACGAGAAGGAGAGGCCTGCCCGGTTTGCGGAACCGCAATCGAAAAGGTGATTGTCAATCAGCGTGCCAGCTTCTTTTGTCCGCGGTGTCAAAACTGACAGAATGATGACCATTGAAGGGAGACGATTGCATCGAAAAAGCAAATTCCTTAAGATGGCTCAAGGCAAATACGGCATCAGCACATCTTTCTATGAAACCACTCTTGATTACTTCACTGCTCTGTCTGGGCATTAGCGGCTGCAGTTCCCAGAATAACGCCGATATTGAACAATGGACGAGCAACCCGGACTGCAACCTTCATAAGGAAGCCTGCAGCGTCACCCACGGCGATCAAACCGTTACTCTGCGCATCGACCCTCACCCGATTCCGATCGCCCGCCCCCTCGGGATACGCGTCGCCACCGACAATATCTCACCACAATCAATCGAATTGGATATTTCCGGCATCAACATGTATATGGGCTATAACCGTACCAGTCTTCAATCCACCAAACCCAACTTCTGGGTCGGTACCTCTATGCTGGCATTCTGCACGTCCGAACGGATGGAATGGCAACTGACCCTGATGCTGAAAGATCAGGACAAACAGATTCAGATTCCTTTCTACCTGGAGACGCTTAATCGCTGATCAGCTCTGAAAACCTTATTCTGTCAAGGCAACCGTTTTAATCAAAGCGTAGACTGTCTGGCCGACTTGCAGACCAAGGCGCTCGGAAGAAAAACGGGTAATTTCCGCAAACAGTTTTTGCCCATCGCCGAGTTGCAGGCGCACCAGAACGCGTTGCTTCTGCTCCGGAATCAACTCAAGAATGGTCCCCGGAAGATGATTGATGATACTCAATTGCTGCGGGTCGCTTAAGGACAAGCTGACATCTTTCGCCAGAACTCTGACTCTGGCAGATTGCTTTTCGGTCAGCGCCCTCTCCGACAACCACAAACGATTCTCGCCAAGAGCGATCGGATAAAGTCCATTCTCTTCCTGACCGACAAGACCGTGCAGAACCGATACCGCTCCTTCATCATCGAACAGCGGCGAGTCCACTCTGGACAAGGCTTCCTGCAAAGTTTCGACGCGCTCGATTCGCCCCTTATCCATAAAGACAATGTTCTGCGCCAGGCGCTCCACTTCCGCCGGCGCATGAGTAATGTAAAGCACCGGTATTCGATAAGCCGCAACCAACTCCTCAATCAGCGTCAGCATCTCCGCTTTAGAGCGCCAGTCCAGTGCGGATAACGGCTCATCCATACAGAGAATCTGCGGACGTAACAACAGGGCACGGGCGATTGCCACTCGCTGTTTTTCTCCGCCGGAAAGGAAATTGACGCCGCGATCGAGCTTATCCGCAATGCCGACCCGAGCGACGATCTCATCGAAATCCGCCGCCTCAATTCCTTTAGGAAGCCGCTTGACGCCGTACAACAGGTTCTGCCGAACCGTCATATGAGGAAACAAAGCCGCGTCCTGAAAAACAAAGCCGATATGGCGTTGCTGCGTCGGCAGCGATTTTTTACCGCTCTGCCACAGCACATCCCCGAAGAACAACTCGCCCCGGGTGTTCTTATCCAGACCGCTGATCGCTCTCAGCAGCGTACTTTTGCCGCTCCCAGAACGCCCGAATAAAACCGTCACCCCTTGCATCGGCAGATTGAAGGCTCCGGATTCCAGCTTGAAGTTACCCAGCTCCAACTGTAATTGACCACGTAAATAATGCATTGTCTGTCCGTTCATCGTCTAGCCCACCTTGACACCGAAACGCCGGTTCAAGGCATATACCAGCATCAGAACACACAATGAAAAAATCAGCATCATGGCGGACAACACATGCGCCTGATCGTATTCGAGGCTTTCGACATGATCAAAGATATCAATCGAAACCATCCGGGTTTCTCCGGGAATATTGCCACCCAGCATCAACACGACTCCGAACTCGCCAACCGTGTGTGCGAACGTCAGCGTGGCAGCCACTAGAAAGCCTCTTTGCGCCAGAGGAACAGCAATTGTAAAAAAGCGATCCAGAACACTGGCCCGCATGGTCGCCGCCGCATCCAGCAGTTTCTGTGGTACGGCCTCAAACGCGTGCATCAAAGGTTGAACGGTAAACGGCAGCGAGTAGAAGACCGACCCGACGATCAAACCGACTTTACTGAAGGTCAACTGCCCTTCAAAACCGAAAAAACGCAGGAATTCGGTCACATAGCCATTCGGATTTAAAACGATCAGTAAATAAAAACCGAGTACGGTTGGCGGCAGAACCAGAGGCAAAGCAACCAACGCTTCTAAAAACACCTTGGAACCATGTTGCATTCTTGCCATCCACCAGGCCAGCGGCGTACCCAGCAACAAGAGAATGACCGTCGTCCAGGTTGCGACCTCCAAGGTCAGCCAAATCGGATCCAGATTGACCGAAACACCAAATATTTCTAGCATAAAATATGAAAAGCGGCACTTAAACGATTAAGAGCCGCTGCCTCGACATTTCTCAAAATTCGAATAAAAAACTTACGGTGTACTGTAACCGTAGCTATGAATGATTTCCAGCGCTTGCGGCGTTTTAATAAACTCCATGAAAGCCTTCACCGCCGCATTGTTTTCGCCGCGTTTTAGAATCAAGGCTCCCTGCTTAATCGGCGCATAGTCCTGTTGGGGAACAATCCAATACTGGCCTTTCTGGTAAACCGGGCTTTGCGGGTCAACCAACTGCGACAAAGCCACAAAACCGATCTCGGCATTACCGGTCGCGACATACTGAAAAGCGTGCGCAATGCTTTCGCCATTGACGATTTTCCCTTTAACGCCGTCGTAGAGCCCCTGACTTTTCAGAAACGCCTGGGCACGTTCGCCGTAAGGCGCCGTTTTCGGGTTGGCAATCGCCAAATGATTGAATTTCGCTTCTTTTAAAACCTGTTGAGGGGCCTCTTTAACCGGAAAGTTTGCACTGTAAAGTGCAATCTGGCCTTGGGCATAGACAAAATAGCTCTCTTTCACGCCGGTTCCATCTTCAATGGTTTTCAACGGACGTCGTTCATCTGCTCCGAAAAAAGCATCAAAAGGCGCTCCGTTCTTGATTTGTGCGTACAGCTTGCCTGTCGGACCGAAGGCAAACTTCAATTCATGCCCGGTCTTCTGACTGAAAGCTTCCCCAACCTTTTCAATGGTTTTGGTAAAGTTCGCCGCAACTGCGATTTTCGCGGTATCCGCAATCGCCGCACCACTTAATACCATTCCGCCCGACACGGCCAACACCCATGCCGACACTCGAATAAACCGTTTCATAAACACCTCTTTATAAATATAAATACATAGCGATAAATAAAAAATTTTGCCGACGAATTCAGTCGGCAACCGCCAACAGCACATGGCTGGCTTTAATCAGAGCGCAAGCCGAATCTCCCGGATTCAGCTCCATGCGATCCAGGCTTTCATTGGTAATGATCGCAGAAATTCTATTGCCGTTTTCCAACCCCAGCGTCACATCCGCATTGACCGATCCGCGATCAATAGCAACAATTTCGCCGCAGAATTGATTGCGCGCACTGGTTTTCAAGGCGCCGTTCAAATCTTCGCTCAAGATAACCCAACTGGCTTTAATCAGGGCAAATGCGTCACTGCCGACTTCAAGCTCAAGGCGTTCAAGACTTTCCGGAGTAATCTGTGCTACCACTTCACTGCCTTTGCCGACTGAAAGAATCACTTCGCAATTCACTTCGCCTTTTTTGATTTCCGTCACGACACCGTTGAACAGATTACGCGCACTGGTTTTCATCGACACCTTCCTCATAATTTCCAACTGTCCCCACATATCGGGAGAGAGTTCTTCCAATTGACGCACCCAGTGCTGCATCTGCTCACTGAATAACTGATAGGCCGCCACCAGTTTCTCACCGGCCGGCGTTAAAACCATACCGCCACCGCCAGCGCCGCCTTTTTGTGCCCGAACCAAATCTTCACCGGCCGCCAGATTCATGGCATCAATCGCCTGCCACGCCCCTTTATAGCTCATTTGGCAGGCTTTTGCTGCCGCATTCAGCGACCCCAGCCGACCAACTTTATACAACAACTCCAGACGGCGCTGCCCCGAGCGCGTCTGCTTCGAACCGAGCATAAAAGACTGCACCAGCTGTTCCGGATGAGAGGTTTCACGAGCCACTTTATTCCCTTTTATTCATATATAGATAAATACATATCGATCTGCATTATAAACAAAGCGTATCGGAAATACCAGCAGCAAAAAAATGCCTCCGCACGAAACAAAACCTCAATCGTCGGGTCTTAATAGGCAAGAAATTCGAACTTCTTTATAAAAAGCCTGCAGCACTTTTTACCCCTTTCGTTTATTTAAACACCTATTCAAGGAGTTACTACCCATGTCATGCATCGATCAGTCAAAAAGCCGCTGGTGGCTATTCGCCTGCGCAATCGCATTTTCCCTCCCATCTCTCGCCAATGAACAAACCCCACCGCCAACGGCAAACGGGATTGAATTTCCGTCCAATTATCAGGACTGGGATATCGTGGCGGTTTCATTTCGCGAAGATCACAAAAGCGTCAGAGCCATTCTGGGAAACCCGATTGCCGTCAAAGCCGTTGAGCAAGGACAAACCAACCCTTGGCCGGATGGCGCCGCCTTAGGGAAACTGGTTTGGAAGGCTCGTCAGGATGAACACTGGAAAGCGGCGAAAGTGCCGGGTGAGTTCATTCATGCCGAATTCATGTTTAAAGATGCCCGAAAATGGGCAGATACCAAAGGCTGGGGCTGGGCACGATGGCTGGGAACCGAACAAACGCCCTTCGGCAAAACCGCTGCCGACGCCAGCAGCTCCTGCATTGCCTGTCATACACCAGTTAAGGGACAAGACTGGGTTTTCACCCGTCCGGCCATCTTGCCCAAACGGATTTCCAGTTTGACGGAGTAAACGTTTTTCCACAGACAAAAAAGCGCGATCAAGTCGCGCTTTCAAAACGGCAAACTCCGGATTACTCAGCCAGAACAGCCTGCAACCACTTTTCCAGTTCCTCTTCCGAAGCCGGATAGCTGATCTCTTCAACCAGCCCGCCCTTCAAGCGTAAAGCGGTTACCTTGTCCTCCTGACGCGGCCAGCCTTGCAGTTGCTCTTCGTCGGAAATCAAGCCAATCTTGAAGGCATAGTCCTGCATTTTCGGTATGGCAAACACCTTGGTGATAAAACCCGGCATCGCAGAAATATCAGCAAGATAAACACCTTTTTTCGCCTTTAAATCCGTTAAACCCAACTTGTTCAGAACATTTTTAACCGTTTCTCCGCTGGCTTTATCCGAAGACAATAACAGCCATTGCAAAGTCTCGTCCACGACAACCGGTTTCTCAAACTGATCCTGCAGCGTCATTTTGGGAAGTTGCTGAAAGTCGGCGGCATTCGCCCCCATCGCCACAGCCCAGAACGCTAGAATTGCAATCCATTTTTTCATGCTTCCATCTCCATTGCGGATAAAAAAATACCGCAGCTGGAAAACTCCAAACTGCGGCACTTGATCAGACTATCGTAACGAAGGCCCGATTCTGCATCGACAACGAATTACAGAGATTTCTTACAGAAGTAGAAATCAACACATTCATATTCGCCGGATTCCATGCGTGCTTTAGCTTCTTCAACCGTTGCAGCAGGAGGAACGATGACTTTTTCACCTTTGCGCCAGTTTTCAGGTGTTGCACACTGGTTAGCATCAGAAGTCTGCATCGCCTCAAGAAGACGTACAAACTCATCAATTTGACGACCGTTACTCATTGGGTAGTAAACCATTGCGCGCAGGATACCGTTTGGATCAATGATAAACGTTGCACGAACCGCAGAAGTATCTGCCGCACCCGGGTGAATCATGCCGTAAGCGCTGGCCACTTTCATATTCAAGTCAGCAATGATCGGGAATTCGATATCAACACCGAATTTTTCTTTGATGTTAAGAACCCATGCGTTGTGAGAGTGATGTGAGTCGATGGAAAGACCCAAAAGTTCGCAGTTCATGGCATCGAAATCTGCTTTACGCGCTTGGAAGCCCATAAATTCAGTTGTACAAACCGGAGTAAAGTCAGCAGGGTGAGAGAAAAGAATCAACCACTTGCCTTTGTAATCTTCAAGAGTCTTGCGACCGTGAGTAGTTTCTGCGTCAAACGCTGGTGCTGGTGCATTCAATTGTGGGAAGCCGATTGTAGTTTCCATAATATAAACTCCTTGAGTTAGGGTGTTGTTGAGTAAGTTATCTACCGCTTTGTTTTGATAAGTAGATTTAATTCGTGAACAAGAATAACTAATTCAAATGATAGCGTCAATTTGTAATTTACAATGCAATCAATTGTTAAAAACTATCAATAAAATCTAGAATGAAAAACTCACCATACAATGAGACAGGCAAAAAAATTCCCCAGGGACTTTTTATAGTTCCAAGGGGAATTTTTCAATCTTTTTCGAAGAAGTTTATTTTACTGTTTCACTGAACGCCCGTTCTTCGCTTGAATCGGGCGGTTATTGGTTCCGATCACCTTGTGCAAAGCGGCAATCTGCTGTGCCGAAGCATGGGCCGCATGTTTCATCACCAGCCAGCGCACCCCTTCAGAACAAGGTGGCGTTGTCAGAGAACCTTCAAAGCGGTAGTACCCTTTAAAAGCCGGTAAAAACTCCATACCATTGACGCTCACTCCAGCAACATCCTGCGCTTTTCCGGCATGCTGCGGCATAGCTTTGACTATTTTGGCAATAAACGGATCAGCAGCCCCTTCCTGAATCATCACGGCAACCACTGCCAGTTCGCCCTGGTCGGAAGCATGCACAAAGTGCGCTTCCATCGGGTAGGAGTGACCGTTAATGTGATTTTCTGACGGAGTGTGGAAATGAACCTGAAGCAACTTAAACGTTTTACCATCAACCTGGATGCTCGAACCTTTCTGGAAGTTGACCTGCACGGTATGACCGTTATTGACAATGTTCATCGGCGAGGTTCTGTAGGAGAAGCCTATCGGTTTCAGCGCCTCGTCGACAAACCCTGAAAGGTTGATCGGTGACTGCGACTTGCCGTTTTTACAAGTCGCATACTGATGACTCAACTCTCCCCAATATTCCGGCCCTTCGTGGCCACTGTATCCCCAATGGGTACCATGCCCGCCCGCAAAAGCGGTACTGGAAGATAAAACGGTAAGTGCAAGCGTTGTTGCTTTAAATAAATTTTTCACGGTCTGTTCCCTTTGACTTTTTTGGTTGCAGCGGTACAGCTTGTCGAAACTGCCCGAATGAAACTCTTTTTATCTTTCGATCATGTCGACCGGTGCCCTGGATGACACCGAAACATAACGGATACTTATTCTAAAAAAAGCCAATGGCGCCGAGACGCTTTCTTTATCAATTGTTTTTATCAGTAATAGAGAAAAATCATAACGTGATCTAATGATATAAATAAAACTCGTTAGACCTTCTCTAATTTTTCTGCTAATGCTTGCGCAACCTGCGGATGCACGAATTCGGAGACGTCGCCGCCGAGTGAAGAGATTTCCCGAACCAGCGAAGAAGAGATAAACGCATACTGCTCTGCCGGCGTCATAAACATGGTTTCAACCTCCGGAGCCAATTTGCGGTTCATCGAAGCCAGTTGAAATTCATATTCAAAATCCGAAACGGCCCTCAATCCTCTCAACAGTACGTTACCACCGATTTTCTGAACAAAATCGACCAGCAAACCGTCAAACCCGACGACCTCAACATTTGGGTGATGTGCAGTAACCGCTTTTGCCAACTCAACCCGTTCTGCCAGAGAAAACAGAGAGTTTTTGTTTCGGTTGTCAGCAACCGCAATCACCAAACGGTCGTAGAAGTGCGCTGCACGCGCTATCAGGTCAGAATGCCCGCAAGTAATCGGGTCAAAAGTCCCTGGGTAAACGGCGATAATCGACATAACTTTTCTCTTTTTCCAGATGAATTGAAAATGTTTCCGTAGCGGAGCTTCGCCTATCCTAACCGACTTCGCAGCGAAACAGAGCATACTTTACCTGAGACGTCGTCTTTTCCCGATAAAGACGACAATACTCGGGCAGATCCGGCCATTCAGCATCCTGTTCCTGCTCCAGATAAAGCCAAGCGTCCTCGGCGAGCCAATGATGTGCAAACAAAGCGTCCAACGCCGGCTGCATCAAGCCCTGGTGAAAAGGCGGATCGATAAACACAATATCAAACGCTCGTTCAGACGCCTCCAGCAGCCAGCGTAATGCATCCGTTCGCACAACCTCGGACGACTCACACTTCAGGCGGGTAGCGTTAGCCTCCAACTGAGCGGCATTGTCTGCGGACAATTCCAAAAAACAGACATGGTGTGCGCCCCGGGAAAGTGCTTCAAACCCCAAAGCGCCGGAACCGGCAAACAGATCCAGGCAGCGAGCGCCCGGGACTTCAAACTGCAACCAGTTAAACAGAGTTTCTCGAACTCGGTCCGAAGTCGGTCTTAAGCCTTCCGCCTGTAATACCGGCAGTTTCCGGCCACGCCAATCACCTCCGATGATGCGTACCTCTCCCATTTCGGAAGATTGACTCGACACGCTTCTCTTCCGCTTGTCGCGAGATGCCCCGGATTTTCGTTTCTGCACCATCAATTATTCGCCTGTTTTGGCGGCGATCAGCTGTACGACCGCTCCCATGCCGGTGTGTAATGCACCTTCGTGAATTTCGCGCTCCACTTCTTCAGCAGCAACAAATTCCAGAGATTCGCATTCACAATGCAATCTTTGCAGATCCATCAGCATCTGCGGATCTTTCGGCCCACCGCTGGCATATTCAAGCTGTTCGGGGCGATAGGCTTCCAGAATAAAATGTCCGCCCGCTTTCAGCGCGCGGCAGACCTTGGCATGTACATCAACCCTCAAAGCTTCGGGAAGATGGCAAAAGATCGATACAATGTAATCCCAGCGATGCTCGCCAAGATCATAATCCGTCAAATCAACGACTTCAGTTTGGATCTCAACACCGCGCGCCTGCGCAAGTGCTGTCGCCTTCTGCAACCCCACTTTGGAAGCGTCCACCGCATGCACCTCCAAACCGAGTCCGGCCAGGTATACGGCATTCCGCCCCTCGCCTTCCGCCAGACATAATACCGTCTGCCCCGGCTGCGGATTCAAGCGAAGCATCGCCTGCTTTAAAAAATCGTTGGCTTCGGTGCCATAGACATAATTGTCAACGGCGTATCGCTGATCCCACATTCCTCAAAAACTCCAAAACACCACTTTAAAATCCGCATTATAAAACAGTCGCCGCTTCTCCCCAAAACCCCAGAGGGCGGTTTGTCATCTCAACGTCATCAAAACGTCATTGACCGGTCATAGTTCAAGCGCACAATTAGGCTGATTTATTCCAACTCGAAAAAGCGACCTATGATCCATATTGAGAACGCAATCAAAGAAAAATGGCCGGGACTGGAGCAAAAGCCGGTCTACAAAATGGTTTTGAAACTGTTGAAAAAACTGTTACACGAAGATGAAATCAATGATTTCATCGAAGCTAATCGCCATCTAAAAGGCTTCGCCTTTCTCGACCACGTTCTCGAGCATTTTGACTTCAGTTATCAGGTCAATCACCGCGACTTGAACCACATTCCTTCCGAAGGCCGCGTGATCATCATCGCCAACCACCCGATCGGCTCGCTGGACGGCCTGGCGCTGCTGAAACTGGTGCGCAGCGTTCGCCCGGATGTCAGAATCGTTGCCAGTGAACTGCTGTCGCATGTTGACCCTCTCAAATCGCTGTTTCTTGCAGTGGACAATTTTTCGGACAGAGCCAGTCACAAAACCCTGTTCAAAAACATGGTCACAGCCTTGGAAGACGAACAGGCATTGATCATTTTTCCATCCGGAGAAGTCTCGCGCATTCGCCCAAACGGTGTTCGTGACGGCATCTGGAAAACCGGCTTTATCAAACTGGCCTTAAAAACCAACGCTCCGGTGTTGCCGATCTATGTCGATGCCAAAAATTCGGCGCTTTTCTATAGCCTGTCCACACTGTATAAACCGCTCGGAACCTTGATGCTGGTGCAGGAAATGTTCAATAAACGCGAGCAGCGCATAGAGTTTCATATCGGAAAGGCAATTCCGGCCAAATCGATCAGGGAATCCGAAGTTCAGGGTAAAAAACTTGCCAACCGTTTCCGCAAACACCTTTACCGCCTCGGCAAACCGAAAAAACTGAAAAAGAAACCCTTTTTGGAAACCCTTGAGACCATCGCTCACCCGGTGGATAGAAAAGCACTGAAAAAAGAACTGGCCGCCGCCGAACTTTTGGGCGAAACATCCGACGGCAAGAAAATTTACCTGTTTGACTATGATGCCGATTCGGCCGTGATGCACGAAATCGGCCGCCTGCGTGAACTGACCTTCCGCACTGTTGAGGAAGGCACCGGCAAACAGCGCGATCTGGATGCTTACGATGCGTTGTATCGCCATTTGGTATTGTGGGACGAAAATGATCTGGAAATCGTTGGAGCTTACCGCATTGGCGAATGCGCATCCATTCTCGAGAAAAAAGGCATTGAAGGCCTCTACACCTCGACGCTTTTCAAGCTGAAAGACGACATTCAACCGCTTCTGAAAGACTCTTTGGAACTGGGCCGCAGCTTTGTACAGCCGAAATATTGGGGCAAACGCAGCCTCGACTACCTGTGGTTCGGTATCGGCGCCTATCTGGTAAAAAATCCGCAAATCCGCTATATGTTCGGTCCGGTCAGTTTATCCAATGCCTATCCTCAACAGGCCAAGGAATTGATCAGTGGATTCTACCTGCAGCAGTTCGGGGATCATCAGACATTGGCGGAAGGAAAACGACCTTTCCAACTGACCAAAGCCAGTCAGGCCATTGCCGAGACAGAGTTCAGCGGCGAATATCAAGGGTGTTATAAAAAGTTGAACACCTTGCTGGCACTGGAAGGCGTCAAGGTTCCAACTCTGTTCAAACAGTATGCCGAACTTTGCGAAGACAAAGGCTGTCGTTTCATCGACTTCAGTGTCGACCCGGATTTTAACGACTGTATCGACGCCTTTATTTTTGTCGAAATCGACAAAATCAAAAGCAAAAAACGCGAACGCTATATGGGGCAATCCTGAAACGAATGAGGATTCTTTAAAGAATCCCAATGCTCTCTGCGGATGCCTGTTATCCGGGCGTCCCGACCATCACTCTCACCATCGGAGATTTACCGATGCGCCTTTTCCAGGCATCAATGACCTGATCCAAAGTCAATTTAGCAACCTGTTCAGGAAACCATTGCAAATAATCGAGCGGTAAATTGTAAAAACCGATCATGGAAATATAGGACACCAGCTTGGCGTTACTGTCTACTCTTAACGGAAAACCGCCAATCAGATTATCTTTGATTTCCTGTAACCGGGCTTCGTTCAAAGTGGTTACGAACGTATGCAGACTGTTATCCAGCACCTCTTGAGCCTGTTTGGCAGACGCATTTTTTGTGGACAGACCAATCGTAAAAGGCCCCTCGAGCTTCATCGGTGCAAAATAACTGTACACACTGTAGGCCAGGCCTCGCTCCTCGCGAACTTCCTGCATCAGGTAGGAACCAAAGCCACCACCGCCGAAAGCTTCGTTGGCGACAAACAGAGCAACATAATCGGCATCGCCGCGCCGAATGCCTTTTTGCGCATTCAGGATATAGGTTTGGGCCGACGGAAATTCCCGTAGCAGAGTCTGCGAGTGCTTTACCTCCGCAACCGGTGGAAGCGGGCTCGCTTTTTCTCCCTGGCGCAGCGCCTTTGCCAAACGCTCGGCAACCGCTTCGGCCTGCTCTCTTCGCAGACTGCCCACCAGCGCAATCACAGCATTTCCGGCAGTGTAGTATTTTTGGTAAAACGCCTCCAGATCACCGCGCTTAATCGACGAAACCGTCTGCTGAGAACCATCTGACGAATGGGCATAAGGATGCTTGCCATACAGCGTTGTCCACAAGAGATCGGAAGCAAGAACCTGAGGACGTGACTCCTTTTGTTTCAACATCGCCAACCACCGAGCCCGCTCCCGTTGCAGAATCTGCTCGTCAAACCGAGCTCTACCCAAAACGTCCGCAAATTGCGTCAAAGCCTGCTCTCGAATTTGTGAACGACTTAAGCTACGCAATGAGAAGGCCGCCGAGTCACGGCTGGCCTGCTGAGAAAACACCGCCCCTAAACGGTTAAAATCGTCGGAAATCCGATTTTCATCCCGTTCGGCCGTCGCGCTCCCGATCATAGCAGCCGTCATTGAAGCCAAGCCCCACTTTTCACCGTCTCGAGCGGAACCGGCATCAAAGGTCACCCGGACATCCAGTATCGGCAACTCGGGAGCCTCAACAAACATGACTTTGGCGCCCTGGGAAGTTTGCCAACTCTGCACCTCGATATTGGCGAATCCCGGCAAACTCAGCAGACAACCGGCCAACAGCAGCGCCAGCTGCCTTGCGATCCCTCTCATATCAATGCACTCCTTTGGCTTGCAGCTTCACCGGCCTGGCCTGATTCGGTTTCTCACCATTAGGCAGAAGCACCGCAACCGTAGCCCTTTCCTGATCGAAATATTTTCTGGCCACCGCCTGAATCTGCTGCGGCGTTACTTTTTTCAAACGTTCCAACCAGTGATCCACCGTATCGAACGGCAGCCCGACACTGGCCAGACTTCCCAGCAACATCGCCTGGCCCTGCAGCGAATCTTGTTGATATACATAACTTGCCTCGGTTTGCGCCATCACCCGTTGCAAAGCCACTTCGGAAACCGGTTTTTTCTGGAGCTGTTCAATCAATTTCCAAAAACGCTTTTCAATCTCTTCGGCCGTCAGCCCAGACGACGGCGTCGCCTCAAAAGTGAACAACGTTGTCAAGCGCTCCATCGGATCGTAATAGCTTCCGGCGCTGACAACCGCTTTCTGCTCACGCACCAGCTCCCGAGTCAAAATCGACGAATCGTCACCATCAAGCAGGTCATTCAGGAGACTCAGTGCATAAACCTCTTCGCGCTGCGTTTCATCTTGCGCACTTTTTAACGTTGGCGCATGTACGCCAATCAATAAACTCGGCAGCTGTGTCGCGCCTTTCATTTTCAAACGGCGCTCTCCGAGCTGCTCCTGCTCGACCTGCGGTTTCAAAGCGGTGATTTTTTCTGCCGAAGCCTTCCCGTAATAACGTTCTGCCAAACGGAATACTTCTTCAGGATCCACATCGCCAACGACGACCAAAGTAGCGTTATTCGGCGCATACCACTTTTGGTACCAGTTCTGTAAATCTTCCAGTGTCCAGGCATCGATATCCTGTTTCCAACCAATCACCGGATGGTGTTCGGGGCTATTGACAAATGCCATCGCCTTAAAGGCCTGATATAACTTGCTGTCAGGACGATCCTGCACGCGCCAGCGCCATTCTTCTGTCACAACCTGTCGTTCGGTGGCAAACTCCCCGGCATCCAACTGCAGATTACGCATACGATCGGCTTCAAGACGCATGACCTCTTCCAGATGCTGCTTGCCGACGACTTGATAGTAGGCCGTGTAATCATTGGATGTAAACGCATTTTCCTCTCCGCCCAGACGGGCCACTTTTCTTGAAAATTCGCCGGGTTTGACGTCTCGCGTCCCTTTAAACATCATATGTTCCAGCATATGAGAAATTCCGGTAATTCCGTTGGACTCGTAGTTGGAACCGACACGATACCAGATTTGATGAACCACAACCGGTGCCCGATGGTCTTCTTTCACCACTATCTGCAAACCGTTCTGCAAAGAAAATTCCGAAACTTTGGCCTGAACGGACAAACTCAAGAAACCGAAAAATAATAAAAATGCACAGCGTCTCATGCACTCAGGTCGAAACAATCGGGGCATACCGGCTCCACTCTAAACAGGATTCCATATTTACTGAAATAAACCATTTCTCCCAACAGGCATTGTCACTAAGGAACCCGCCCGGGATTTGTTTTATAATAGCGAAATCATTGAAATTGAAGTATTAAGTAAACCTTGAACAGGAAACAGTGAATGTTAAGTTTTTTGCGCCGCAAAAAGAACACTCAGGAAGAGCAGAGCGAAGCAGTCTCAGCAACAGAATCTCCGGAATTTCAGTCGGAAAACACGCCGCAGGCAGAGATCGCAGACACAGAAGAAACCATGTCTTATGCGGCCGACCATGATGATGCCGTTGATGAAATGGCGGCAGCTGCGGAGAAAAAATCGGAAAAAACCGGTTTTTTTGCCCGATTAAAACAAGGCTTGAGTAAAACCCGGCGCAGCTTTACCGACAGCCTGGCAAGCTTGGTTCTCGGACGCAAAGAGATTGACGACGACCTGCTTGAAGAACTGGAAATGATTCTTTTAAGCGCCGACGTCGGCGTGGAAGCCACCGATAAAATCATCCGCAATCTGACCGACCAAGTCTCGCGGAAAGAATTAAAAGATCCGAACGCCTTGATCGTTTCACTTAAGCAGCAGTTACAAGCTCTGATTGATCCGCTGGCGCGGCCTTTGGAGATCGATCAATTCCTGCAAAGCAACAACGGGCCTTATGTCATTCTGATGGTCGGCATCAACGGCGTCGGCAAAACCACCACCATCGGTAAACTGGCCAAAAAATTTCAACAGGAGGGTAAATCCGTCATGCTGGCGGCCGGTGATACCTTCCGAGCTGCAGCGGTCGAACAGCTGCAAACCTGGGGAGAACGCAACCATGTTACGGTCGTCGCCCAGAAAACCGGCGCCGATTCTGCCGCAGTCATTTTTGACGCCGTGCAATCCGCCAAGGCAAAAAATATCGATATTTTGATCGCCGACACTGCCGGTCGCCTGCATACTCAATCCAATCTGATGGAAGAGCTGAAAAAAGTCAAACGCGTCATTGCCAAGGTTGACGAGACGGCACCGCATGAAGTCATGCTGGTAATTGATGCCGGCACCGGCCAGAATGCTTTGAATCAAACCAAACAGTTTCACGAAGCAGTCAGCGTTTCCGGCATAACCCTGACCAAACTGGATGGAACCGCCAAAGGCGGAATCATTTTCGCTCTGGCCGAACAATGCCAGATTCCAATCCGCTTTATCGGAGTCGGAGAATCGATTGACGATTTAAAACCGTTTGACAGCCAACAGTTTACTGAGGCATTATTCGAAAACGATTCCGAATAACGATTGACCCGAATGAGATTACCGGACACCCAAAACGCCAACTACCTTTACGCCTTTAAAAAGGGGTATCGTGCAGCAATCGACGGCAAAAAATTAACAGATATGCCAAGCGCAGTACGTCGTGATGATGTAATGCGCGGCTATTTCATGCAGGGATGGGAAAATGCGCAGGAAGAACTGACTTCCGCCAGCGGAGTCGACGAATCCAATCCCTGGAAGCACCGTGCTGTCTGGACATCGATTACTCTGCTTGCCGGGCTTTTGACTGCCGCTTTAATCATCAACAACGTCAACGAAGAGCAAACGCCTGCTCCGTCTGCATCGGAACTGAAAACGCAAACACTGGCAAATGCTGATAACGCCAATCTCATCGACTCGAACCCCGTTCAACATTCACAACCAACGGAGGCAAAAACTGTCCTGCCAGCCCCTCAGGAATCAGACGACAAGCCGCAACAGTCGCAACCAATAAAACCAGCCTCCCAACCACCGACCCAAAATGCCAAAGACACGGAAAAAGCAGAAAATGCTTTGAGCTTGCTGACCACAGAGGCGCGAAAAGATGCAGAGTTAAACCGCCAGGAATTTGAACAAACCCGGGTAAACGACAAAATGGCTTTGGAGCCTGTTGCCACCAGCCCAATCCAAATCAAAACGGCAGTTTTAACTGCAGCCGTTCGTCAGCACGAACCGACTGAACAATTTTCCGAAACGGTTCCAAAATACATCCGATCCATCAAGTTTTTCACGCATATCAAGGTCGATAAACCGCAAACCATCTATCATCGCTGGCGTTACAAAGATCGCATTATGGCGACCGTTGCACTGCGGGTCCAACCCGGCGGATTCCGCACTTGGTCCAGCAAAAATCTGACCAGTGCATGGCAAGGACAATGGTATGTCGAGATCTTAGATCAAAATCATCAAGTGATTCACCGAAAAGCCTTTATCTACGGAGCCCTTGAAGAATGAACGCCTCATTCAGACTCTGGTTCTCTCTGCATTTGCTGACCGCCTTATCAGTATTACTGGCAGGTTGCAGCAGTGGTCCACCGCCAAAAAGCACCCACGACAATCTCTGCTCAATCTACTATTTTGACGACGATTGGTACGATGCCGCTGAAGACTCCTACGAGCGCTGGGGCATCCCGCCCTATGTACTGATGGCTTTCGTACACCAGGAATCGCGTTTTAAACCCGATGCCCAGCCTGACAGACCCTACTTCCTGGGCTTTATTCCCCTGCCAAGAACGTCCAGTGCATATGGCTATGCACAGGCGCAGGATGCTGCCTGGCATGATTACCAGAAAGCAACCGGACGCTGGGGAGCGGATCGCGACGATATCGACGACGCCTTGGATTTCATAGGCTGGTACAACAACCGATCCAATAAACTGCTTGGTATCGCTAAAACGGATGCCTACAATCTCTACCTGGCCTACCACGAAGGACACGGCGGCTACAAACGCAAAACTTACAACAGTAAAGCCTGGTTAAAGAAAGTCGCCCGTAAAGTTTCTTCCCGTGCAAACCTTTATAAAAAACAATCCGGAAACTGCCGCTAGTCGCCTTCGTCAGCCCTGCCTCAATATCACCTCCATCCGGGCTATGGCAACAAAAACACGCCTCTCAATAACAAAAAACCGGACATAAAGCCCGGTTTTATTTGCTTTCTTCAAGCAAAGATTCGATTCCTGAGTTAAAACTCCATCAATCTTTATAGCGCTCAAAGACCACTGATGCGTTCGTTCCACCAAACCCGAAACTATTGCTCATAATGCGGTTCAAACCGGCATTCTCAACCAATTCGGTAACGATCGGCATGCCTTCGCATTCTGGATCAAGAGTTTCGATATTGATCGATGGGGCAATAAAATCGTTTTCCAGCATGCACAAACTGTAGATAAACTCGTGAACACCTGCCGCACCCAAAGAATGGCCAGACATCGATTTGGTTGAACTGATTTTCGGCACAGAATCACCGAAAACTTCACGAATCGCTGCCGCTTCTTTGGTATCGCCAACCGGTGTAGAAGTACCATGAGGGTTAATGTAATCGATCGGCCCACCAACACCGTTCAACGCCATCTGCATGCAACGCACAGCACCTTCTCCTGAAGGAGCAACCATGTCATAACCGTCGGAATTAGCACCGTAACCGGTAATTTCCGCATAAATTTTCGCGCCGCGAGCCAAAGCATGCTCCAGCTCTTCAACTACGACCATTCCACCGCCGCCGGCAATAACGAAACCGTCGCGATCCGCGTCGTAAGCGCGCGAAGCCTTCTCTGGCGTATCGTTATATTTAGTCGACAAAGCACCCATCGCGTCGAATAGAACCGACATGGTCCAGTGCAGCTCTTCACCACCTCCGGCAAACACCACATCCTGCTTGCCAAGCTGAATCTGCTCAACGGCTGTACCGATACAGTGGGCAGAAGTTGAACAGGCCGAACTGATTGAATAATTGATTCCTTTAATTTTGAATGGCGTCGCCAAACAAGCAGACACGGTAGACCCCATGGTACGCGTTACCATGTAAGGCCCAACTCGACGCACGCCTTTTTCACGGGCAATTGCCACCGCTTCGGTTGAATTGGAATTCGAACCACCGCCGGAACCGGCAATCAGTCCAGTGCGCGGATTCGAAACCTGATCTTCGCTCAGACCAGAGTCTGCAACGGCCTGCTGCATAGCGATGTAACTGTACGCAGCCGCATCCCCCATGAAACGCAACTGTTTACGATCAATGTGATCCGAAAAATTCAAGTTTTTAACAGCTCCGTGAACTTGCGAACGCAGGCCGTTTTCAGCATATTCCGGCGCAAAGACAATGCCGGAACGACCGTTACGTAAAGAATCAGTAACTTCTTCTTTATTATTTCCAAGACTGGAAACAATCCCAATACCCGTAATAACGACTCTTTTCATAACTTAAAAACTATCCGTATTTGTAAATAATCCGACTTTCAGATCCGCTGCGCTGTAAATTTCACGGCCGTCAACAAACAATTTCGCATCTGCAAGTCCCATATAAAGCTTACGCTTAATCACACGCTTGATATCGATCACGTATTCAACTGTCTTTGCAGTCGGTAATACCTGACCGTAGAATTTTACCTCGCCGGAACCCAAAGCGCGACCACGCCCGGGACCACCAGTCCATCCCAGATAGAAACCGATCAGCTGCCACATGGCGTCCAACCCCAAACAACCTGGCATAACCGGATCTTCGTTAAAGTGACATTCAAAGAACCACAAGTCTTCAGTTATATCCAGCTCCGCACGAATTTCGCCCTTGCCATAGGCGCCGCCTTCCTCGGAAATGTTGGTGATGCGATCAAACATCAACATTGGAGGCAGAGGAAGTTGAGCGTTGCCTGGCCCAAACAATTCGCCACGTCCGCAAGCTAAAAGTTCATCTTTTGTGTAACTAGACTGTTGTTCCATTCACGTTTCCAGTTTTGAATAAAAAATATTAGGCATTATAACAGTTTGCGCAAAAACAGTACAATTCGTCAGCCCAATTCCAGAATACAAAAAAGCCCGTAAAACCGAAGATTTTACGGGCTTTAAAATAATGGTGCCGACAGAGGGACTTGAACCCCCAACCTACTGATTACAAATCAGTTGCACTACCAATTGTGCTATGTCGGCGAGATGGGCGTATTATAAGCAAACAACCTGCTCTGTCAACAAATTTTCATGAATTTTTGATACATTCTTCAAGATTAACCATCCCTTGTAAAACAAGGTCCGGAATCCAATCGACGTCATAATCGATCAGCGATTTCAAACGCGCGGCATCACCGCCGGTCAGAAGAACCTTAAAGCTGGTTCCAACCTGACAATTCAAATCGCCGATTACTCTATTAATGAAAGAAGCGGTCATATATAAAGATCCACCCAGAATTGCCGATTGAGTATCTCTTGCCAGCAAGCTTTCGCTCTCTTCCACTGCATCGCCTTCAGGAAAGTCAGCCATCTCCAAATCTGCCGTATCCGTAGCCAACGCGGAGCGTAAGCTTTTCAACCCCGGAACAATAAAGCCTCCCAAATGGCGGCCATCCAGAATCGCATCAATGGTCAAGGCAGTACCCGCGTCGATCACAATGCAAGGATCCGAATAATATCCCAGCGCACCCTGCATAGCCATCCAACGATCATCTCCCAGATCCGAAGGTTTCTGATAACCGGAACTCAGCCCGCAGCAGTCCTTTTGCGCACTCATTTGAATTGCAATCAACCGCCAGTTTTTCTGCACGAAAGTCTTTAAATTATCAATCACTTCTTCACCGGCAACGGAGGTGAAATAAACTTCATCCGGCTTGCCGATTTCTTCGAGAATTTGCTCATTGTCAGCCCCGAAAAAACTTTCTATTGCTTCAGCACCGCCATACTCGTATTCATCGTCATAAACCGATGCCCATTTAATTCTTGAGTTGCCTAAATCTAAAAATAATTTATTCATAATTCTTTTTCTATAGCCCGGATTGAAACCATGCCGCTCTGATAATTCACGATCTCGCCGTCGATTTCCAGCAATGCTGCACCATTGGCAGCTAATCCTTTATACAGGCCTGTTTTTGATTGTCCGCTATCATACACAATAACCTTTTGATCAACGGAAAAATAATCCAACTTTTTAAAACGCTTAATCCAGGCAGAATCTTCATTTGCATAACCGTCAACATATGCTGAAAGGTGTTGCAAAAGATCCGCAAGCACTGCTTCCTGCACTCGGCCATTCCTTAGCTTCAAAAATCCGACAGGGTAGGATGAAGCCGAATGTTCCCCTCTATCCATCATGGTCTTGGGAGGTAAATTCTGCTGCGAAAGATTTAAACCGATACCGATCACCAGCCAACAGTAATCTTCACTATAAGCAGCCACTTCTGTCAAAATACCGCCAACTTTTCCTTCTGAGCAAAACAGATCATTCGGCCACTTTAAAAACAGCTTACCTGCTACTTCATTCTTCAAAAATAACGCCATTTCAAGCGTTATATTCTGCGCAATGCTGCCTAACTTGTGAAGTGGTCTATCAACCTTAACCAATAGGCTAAAAGTCCATGAATCCTCATTAGACAACCAGCTTCGCCCTCGTTGACCATAGCCCGCACTCTGAGAATTCGTGACACATACAGATTCAACTAAATTCTGCTTCGCGATCGTTTTTAAAAATGCATTAGTTGAATCAGTCTCCTCAAACAAATAAACAGAGACATTGGGCAGACGAGCCTTTAAGAGAGTTTCTAAGCGTTCTAAATTAAGCATAAATTAAAAGATTAAAGAATAGCCCGAATATAAGCAGAAAGCAAAATAAACTAAGCTTAAGCCTGCAAATATCTTTCTTATCTCCTCTCACACCGACGAACAGAAGTTTGTAGATAAAAAACAACCTTTCCAGGGGGAAGGCCAGCGCTCTTGCCGTGAATCGTTGGAGAGGGCGGATAGTTTGGAGCGACGCGGCTTTCAGAACAGGAGTGCCAATGCGTGGGCACATGGATGTGCCGGAACGAGCTTGCGCAGGTTTTCTCCCCTTGGGTGCATTTCGTAAAGACATAAAAAAACCCCGCCAGACGCTTTTGAGTCTGGCGGGGTTTTGGGATATAAGCTTGGCGATGACCTACTCTCACATGGGACCTCCCACACTACCATCGGCGCTAAGACGTTTCACTTCTGAGTTCGAGAAGGGATCAGGTGGTTCCATCTTGCTATGTTCACCAAGCAATTCGGTGTGCCGTGCTGATAGAATCAACACTGCAATGTTTGGAATGAGTTGTTTGCTGTTTCTCACAGCGTTTCGGTAAGCTCTGAATGCTAAAACTCAAGCAGATGTATATCGTGTCTGCGAGTCACTCAGTTACGCTCAGTTCACTTTGGTTTCAAAGCTACTTTTGAGTTGTATAGTTAAGCCTCACGGGTAATTAGTACAAGTTAGCTTCATACATTACTGCACTTCCACACCTTGCCTATCAACGTCATAGTCTCTAACGGCCCTTCAGAAGACTTAAAGTCTAGGGAAAACTTATCTTGAGGCAGGTTTCCCGCTTAGATGCTTTCAGCGGTTATCCTTTCCGATCGTAGCTACCCAGCAATGCTCTTGGCAGAACAACTGGAACACCAGCGGATCGTCCACTCCGGTCCTCTCGTACTAGGAGCAGCCCCTCTCAATTTTCCAACGCCCACGGCAGATAGGGACCGAACTGTCTCACGACGTTCTAAACCCAGCTCGCGTACCACTTTAAATGGCGAACAGCCATACCCTTGGGACCGACTTCAGCCCCAGGATGTGATGAGCCGACATCGAGGTGCCAAACACCGCCGTCGATATGAACTCTTGGGCGGTATCAGCCTGTTATCCCCGGAGTACCTTTTATCCGTTGAGCGATGGCCCTTCCACACAGAACCACCGGATCACTAGAACCTGCTTTCGCACCTGCTCGACGTGTCTGTCTCGCAGTCAAGCACCCTTTTACTCTTGCGCTCATTGCACGATGTCCGACCGTGCTGAGGGTACCTTCGCGCTCCTCCGTTACACTTTGGGAGGAGACCGCCCCAGTCAAACTACCCACCATACACTGTCCCTGACCAGGATTCACTGGTCGAGGTTAGAACCTCAACATTACCAGGGTGGTATTTCAAGGATGGCTCCACTGCATCTGGCGACACAGTTTCATAGCCTCCCACCTATCCTACACAAGTAAGGTCAAAGTCCAGTGTAAAGCTGTAGTAAAGGTTCACGGGGTCTTTCCGTCTAGCCGCGGGTACGCAGCATCTTAACTGCGATTTCAATTTCGCTGAGTCTCGGGTGGAGACAGTGTGGCCATCATTACGCCATTCGTGCAGGTCGGAACTTACCCGACAAGGAATTTCGCTACCTTAGGACCGTTATAGTTACGGCCGCCGTTTACCGGGGCTTCGATCAAGAGCTTCGCATAAGCTAACCCCATCAATTAACCTTCCGGCACCGGGCAGGCGTCACACCCTATACGTCATCTTTCGATTTTGCAGAGTGCTATGTTTTTAGTAAACAGTTGCAGCCACCTGGTCTCTGCGACCCCCAACAGCTATTCACCGTCAGGGGCACACCTTCTCCCGAAGTTACGGTGTCATTTTGCCTAGTTCCTTCACCCGAGTTCTCTCAAGCGCCTTAGAATTCTCATCCTGACCACCTGTGTTGGTTTGGGGTACGATTCTTTATGACCTATGCTTAGAAGCTTTTCCTGGAAGCATGGCATCAACCACTTCGTCCAAAAGAGGACTCGTCATCGCTTTTCGACATTAAGATTCCGGATTTACCTAAAATCTCTGCCTACGAGCTTAAACCTGGACAACCATCGCCAGGCCGGCCTAGCCTTCTCCGTCCCTCCATCGCAGTCATAAAAAGTACGGGAATATTAACCCGTTTCCCATCGACTACGCTTTTCAGCCTCGTCTTAGGGGTCGACTAACCCTACGTCGATTAACGTTGCGTAGGAAACCTTGGTCTTTCGGCGAGGGAGCTTTTCACTCCCTTTATCGCTACTCATGTCAGCATTCGCACTTCTGATACCTCCAGCATGCTTTACAACACACCTTCGCAGGCTTACAGAACGCTCCTCTACCATCCTTACGGATCCGCAGCTTCGGTACACCACTTAGCCCCGTTAAATCTTCGGCGCAGGCCGACTCGAACAGTGAGCTATTACGCTTTCTTTAAAGGGTGGCTGCTTCTAAGCCAACCTCCTGTCTGTCTATGCCTTCCCACATCCTTTCCCACTGAGTGGTGTTTAGGGACCTTAGCTGGCGGTCTGGGTTGTTTCCCTCTTGACTACGGACGTTAGCACCCGCAGTCTGTCTCCCATGATTGCACTTCTCGGTATTCGGAGTTTGCAATGGGCTGCTAACCCTTGACGGGCCGCTAGACCATAACAGTGCTCTACCCCCGAGAGTGAGACATGAGGCACTACCTAAATAGTTTTCGAGGAGAACCAGCTATCTCCGGGCTTGATTAGCCTTTCACTCCGATCCACAGCTCATCCCCGCATTTTTCAACATACGTGGGTTCGGTCCTCCAGTACCTGTTACGGCACCTTCAACCTGGCCATGGATAGATCGCCCGGTTTCGGGTCTACACCATGCAACTGTTCGCCCAGTTAAGACTCGGTTTCCCTACGGCTCCCCTATTCGGTTAACCTCGCTACATAATGTAAGTCGCTGACCCATTATACAAAAGGTACGCAGTCACCCCGAAGGGCTCCCACTGCTTGTACGTACGCGGTTTCAGGTTCTATTTCACTCCCCTCCAGGGGTTCTTTTCGCCTTTCCCTCACGGTACTGGTTCACTATCGGTCGGTAGAGAGTATTTAGCCTTGGAGGGTGGTCCCCCCATCTTCAGACAGAATTTCACGTGTTCCGTCCTACTCGTTTTCACACTTAATCAGTTTTCGTATACGGGACTATCACCCTGTACCGTTGAACTTTCCAGATCATTCTACTAACTGAATAAATGCTTAAGGGCTGGTCCCCGTTCGCTCGCCGCTACTTAGGGAATCTCGGTTGATTTCTTTTCCTCCGGGTACTTAGATGTTTCAGTTCTCCGGGTTTGCCTCCCACAAGGGGATATCCATAAAGGATGGGTTTTCCCATTCGGAAATCTTCGGGTCACAGGGTATTTGCCACCTCACCGAAGCTTATCGCAGGCTATCACGTCCTTCATCGCCTTCTACCGCCTAGGCATCCACCGCGTACGCTTAGTCACTTAACTATACAACTCAAAAATAACCTTAACCTTTTGTGTTGTTCCAAAGAACAATCAAGGCCTAGTGAGTGATGTTTGAACTTCCGTTCACGTAACTAAGTTTCTTCGCTGACACGATATACGCTTGAGTTTTCTCATTCATATATTGCGTTACCTATTACATAAGATATCACTTAATCCTAAAATCAAGTCATATCCCAGCAATGCTGATTAATCATTGAGAGATGATTAATCAGTCGTTTATATGACAAAAGTCGGCTGTCATATAAACCTCATTCCAATTTGTTAAAGAGCTTCAGTTTTTCTAAAACCAAGAAGCGGAATTCTAACATTCCCTTCTGTTTCCAGCAATAAAACTGTTAATAATTTCTCAATCTTATTCTCTAAAATCGAAACCTTATTAACAGGTTAATTGGTGGAGCTATGCGGGATCGAACCGCAGACCTCCTGCGTGCAAAGCAGGCGCTCTCCCAGCTGAGCTATAGCCCCGTGGTGGGTCTGGGTGGATTTGAACCACCGACCTCACCCTTATCAGGGGTGCGCTCTAACCAACTGAGCTACAGACCCGGGTTCTTTATCTACCAGTAAATCAGAGACAATTTATGTGAAAGCTCGCCTAAGCTCGTAACCTTTTCTATCTTAAAGGAGGTGATCCAGCCGCAGGTTCCCCTACGGCTACCTTGTTACGACTTCACCCCAGTCATGAACCACAAAGTGGTAAGCGCCCTCCCGAAGGTTAAGCTACCTACTTCTTTTGCAATCCACTCCCATGGTGTGACGGGCGGTGTGTACAAGGCCCGGGAACGTATTCACCGCAACATTCTGATTTGCGATTACTAGCGATTCCGACTTCATGGAGTCGAGTTGCAGACTCCAATCCGGACTACGAAGGGTTTTTTGAGATTCGCACACTGTCGCCAGTTAGCTGCTCTTTGTACCCTCCATTGTAGCACGTGTGTAGCCCATCCCATAAGGGCCATGATGACTTGACGTCGTCCCCGCCTTCCTCCGGTTTATCACCGGCAGTCTCATTAGAGTTCTCAACTAAATGGTAGCAACTAATGATAAGGGTTGCGCTCGTTGCGGGACTTAACCCAACATCTCACGACACGAGCTGACGACAGCCATGCAGCACCTGTCACTGCGTTCCCGAAGGCACCAATCTATCTCTAGAAAGTTCGCAGGATGTCAAGGGATGGTAAGGTTCTTCGCGTTGCATCGAATTAAACCACATGCTCCACCGCTTGTGCGGGCCCCCGTCAATTCCTTTGAGTTTTAATCTTGCGACCGTACTCCCCAGGCGGTCAACTTATCGCGTTAGCTACGTTACTAACCTTTTAAATAAGGCCAACAACTAGTTGACATCGTTTACGGCGTGGACTACCAGGGTATCTAATCCTGTTCGCTCCCCACGCTTTCGCACCTCAGCGTCAATTTTGGACCAGGAAGCCGCCTTCGCCACTGATGTTCCTCCTAATATCTACGCATTTCACTGCTACACTAGGAATTCCGCTTCCCTCTTCCAAATTCTAGACTGCCAGTATCGAATGCAGTTCCCAGGTTGAGCCCGGGGCTTTCACAACCGACTTAACAGTCCGCCTACGCGCGCTTTACGCCCAGTAATTCCGAATAACGCTTGCACCCTCTGTATTACCGCGGCTGCTGGCACAGAGTTAGCCGGTGCTTCTTCTAAAGGTAACGTCAAGCTATGCAGGTATTCGCTACACAACCTTCCTCCCAATTGAAAGTGCTTTACAACCCTCGGGCCTTCTTCACACACGCGGCATGGCTGCATCAGGGTTCCCCCCATTGTGCAATATTCCCCACTGCTGCCTCCCGTAGGAGTCTGGGCCGTGTCTCAGTCCCAGTGTGGCTGATCATCCTCTCAAACCAGCTAGAGATCGTCGCCTTGGTGAGCCATTACCTCACCAACTAACTAATCTCACCTGGGCTCATCCTATAGCACGAGGCCCGAAGGTCCCCCGCTTTACTCCGTAGAGCATATTCGGTATTAGCATACGTTTCCATATGTTGTCCCCAACTATAGGGTAGATTCCCAGGCATTACTCACCCGTCCGCCACTCGTCAGCGATAGCAAGCTATCCTGTTACCGTTCGACTTGCATGTGTTAGGCCTGCCGCCAGCGTTCATTCTGAGCCAGGATCAAACTCTTCAGTTTAATCTTGCTGATATATTTCAGTTCCATCTCTGGAATAAACACTCGGAATTGACAAGTAAAGCATGATAAATAAAAACTTACTTACCAATACATATTTGTCATTTTCGAGATTCTTTATCGGTTACTCACTTAAGGAGCTTCCACATAAATTATCTCTGATTTACCATATTTTTAAAGAACTTAGGTCTCTTCGAGTCCCGATCCGTGACTCGCACTTTTCGAACTCGGTAAGCTGTTTATTATAAGATGATTTGTTTTTCGATGTCAAATGTTTTTTCAAACTTTTTTTCTCATCGACTTCCAATTCATCTCAGCTTATTGGACGTCTTTTCCATCCCGCCGGGCCGCTTCAGTCGCTGCCCCTCGGAACAGGTGCGTATTCTAGTGATTTACACAAACAACGCAACCCCTTTTTTAACCTTTTTTCGACTTTTTTAACCTTTTTTGACAATTAACCGACTTATCCCGCTTTACTCACGGGTTATCCACAAGGTTATGCACAAATCAGGTTTAAATTCCGTTCCGAGCCCTGCAAAAAACTTTAAATCAGACTATCTAGCCAGCGCCCGAAGTTTATTAAAGCACCAGCCTGAATCTAAAATAATGAGGTTGATCAATTTTTGGCTCAAGATCCCATCAAAATTAAATGATCCAACTTCATAGAAAACGCAAAAACAAAAAAGCCGCTTCAATTGAAACGGCTTTTTATCCTTAGCAGCTTATTTAATTAGTGAAATGACATTAATTAAGCGTGACTCTCGCAAACTTTCGCTTTCCGACTTGATAAACCGAAGTGGTTCCAACCGGCATTAGCTGACGAGAGTCATCTACTTTTTCACCATTAATCTTCACAGCGCCCTGTTTCGTCATGCGATGCGCTTCTGAAGTGGTCGCAACCAAGCCAGCGTCTTTTAGCAAATTTGCCAAAGGTATCTCGCCTTCAAGTGTCACTTCAGGCATATCGTCGGGAATCGCATTTTTCGAGAACTTGGTTTCGAAATCTTTTAAGGCAGATTGCGCCGCTTCTGCAGAGTGGAAGCGTTCAATCAGCTCAAGCGCCAGCTTCACTTTGACATTACGAGGATTCTCACCATTTGCAATCGCTTCTTTTAAACCTTCAATGGTTTCCAGGGATTCAAAAGACAGCAATTCATAGTAACGCCACATCAGGTCATCGGAAATCGACATAACTTTACCAAACATATCATTTGGCTCATCTTTAATACCGATATAGTTCCCCAGAGATTTGGACATTTTCTGCACCCCATCCAAACCTTCAAGAATCGGCATGGTCAAAGTGCATTGTGGCTTTTTACCATAATGGCTTTGCAGAGTGCGCCCCATTAAGAGGTTGAACTTCTGATCAGTACCGCCCAATTCGATATCCGCATCCAATGCGACAGAATCGTAGCCTTGAACAAGCGGATACAAAAATTCGTGAATCGCAATCGGCGTACCCGATTTATACCGATCTTCGAAATCATTACGCTCAAGCATGCGAGCTACGGTTTGCGTTGCCGCCAGCTTAATCATATCTGCAGCCGACAGTTTCCCCATCCATTCCGAGTTAAAAACCACTGTGGTTTTTTCCGGATCCAGAATTTTGAACACCTGTTCTTTGTAGGTTTCGGCATTTTTCAGAACATCTTCCTGCGATAAAGGCGGACGCGTGGCACTCTTGCCGGTCGGATCACCGATCATCGCGGTAAAATCACCGATCAGGAATAAAATTTCATGCCCAAGATCCTGAAACTGCTTTAACTTATTAATAAGAACGGTATGCCCCAAATGCAAATCCGGTGCTGTCGGATCAAAACCGGCTTTCACACGCAGCGGTTGGCCCGATTCCAATTTTTCAATTAACTCTTTCTCAACCAGAATTTCTTCCGCACCACGTTTAATAATCGCTAACTGTTCTTGTACTGATTTCATTTTTAACTTTAACTACTTTATTTTTTTAATATTCTATTTTTTCAAATTCGGTCTTATTACCGAAAGACCGATTTATCCGCACAAAACCGTGTCGGTATTCAATTTCAAAAGCCCGACCATATCCGAAACCTTTTGATAACCGTGCTTCTGCATGTAAGCAGCAATCCCTTTGGTGACTTTCCGAACAATCAAAGGATCCTTGGCGACCGCCGTCCCGATAGCGACCATAGAAGCTCCGGCCAGAAAAAATTCGATCGCATCTTCCGCCGAAGCAATTCCACCCAACCCAATGATCGGAATATTATGCTGTTTAGCAACCTGATAAACCTGATGTACTTTCAGCAACGCAACCGGCTTAATTGCCGGGCCGGACAGACCGCCCTGATTATTCCCCAAAGTCGGCATGCGGGAATGCACATCAATCTGCATCCCCATCAAAGTATTAATCGCCGACAAGGCATCTGCACCAGCATCGATTACCCGACGGGCGCCTTCAGCAATATCGGTCTGGTTTGGTGACAACTTAACAATTAAGGGCTTGGTCGTATTTTCGCGACAGGCCTCAACCACCTTAGCCGCCATGTCCGGATCGTTTCCAAATGCCGCACCACCCTTCTTAACGTTCGGGCAGGAGATATTAATCTCAATCGCCGGCAACTCGGTTTGATCAAACAGACGCACCACTTCGGCATATTCTTCAATACTCGAACCAGACACATTAATAATGAACCGGCTTTCACTCAAATCCAGTTTTGGAAGATATTTGGCAATGACCTGATGCGCACCGGGATTCTGCAAACCTATCGAATTCAGCAAGCCGCTCGGCGACTCCATGACTCGATCGGGTTTATTCCCCAACTTGGGCTCCAAGGTTGTTCCCTTGAGAAAAACCGCTCCGACATCTCGATTGGAAAAGCCGGAAACGGACTGGTATTCTATGCCGTAACCGGCATTACCCGATGCCATCGCGACCGGATTCTGAAAATGAATGCCACAAAGATTAACCGACAAATCCATAGTTTAAGACCACCTATATGTTGCACATTATTCTGTACGAGCCTGAAATTCCGCAAAACACCGGCGCCTTAATTCGCCTGAGCGCCAATATGGGAGCCCACCTGCATTTAATCCACCCGATCATGTTCGATTTAAGTGAAAAAAAGGTTCGGCGCGCCGGACTCGATTACGCGGAATTGGCAAACGTTGAAGAACACGCCAATCTGGAAGCCTGTCTGCAGAAAATCCAGCCCAATCGAGTCTTTGCCTTAACAACCAAAACCACGCGTTATTATACCGAACCCGCCTTTGAAAACGGCGACGCTTTTTTATTCGGCCCGGAAAGCCGTGGGTTACCGACTGAAATCATCGAAGGCCTGCCGTTCGAACAACGTCTAACCATTCCAATGCTCCCCGGCGGGCGCAGCCTGAATCTGGCAAATGCAGTATCCGTCGTTGTCTACGAGGCCTGGCGTCAACTGGACTTCGCACCGGAATTATAAAGACTCAAAATTCGATCGCTTCGGCTTTTCCAGAACGTGCCAGAAGCGCCGAAACCGCCTGCTGCGGCCGGATGGATTCAGTAACCAATGCATGGACCTGCTCCATAATCGGCAAATCCAGTTCAAGCTCTTCAGCCAGCATTTTCACCGCACGAACAGCCTTAACCCCCTCAACCACCTGACCGATTTCCGCGACAACCTGATCCACTCCGGTTTCCGATCTGGCCAGCTTATAACCAAAACGACGGTTACGGGACAAATCATCGGTACAGGTCAACACCAAATCGCCCAAACCGGCCAACCCCATCATAGTCTCGCTTTGCCCGCCAAGCGCATGGCTCAAGCGCATCATTTCCGCCATACCGCGAGAAATCAAGGCTGCACGAGCATTTGCTCCCAACCCCAGACCATCGGAGACACCTGTCGCAATAGCCATGATGTTTTTATAAGCTCCGCCAATCTCCACCCCAACCATGTCGGCCTGCGTATACATGCGAAAACGCGCATGATGAAAGAGCTGCGCCCAGAATTCGGCCTCGCACGTGTTTTTTGAAGCGCTGACCATCGCCGTGGGCAAACCTTTTGCCACCTCCGCCGCAAACGTCGGGCCGGAAAGCACCGTCATGGAAGCAGATTCACCAAGCTCCTGGCGGGCCACTTTGTGCAGTAACAGCTGAGAATCCGGCTCAAATCCTTTGGTCGCCCAGGCAAAGTGCGGCAAGGCATCAGCCGTCTGCCAAAACGTTCTAAGCTGACGCAGCTGACTTCTGAAAACATGACTGGGCACGACAACCAAGACCGCAGACACGCCCCGCAAAGCCTCATCAAGCTCAACTTCGACTTCAAGCGTATCAGGAAATTCGATTCCCGGCAGGTAACGCTGATTTTGGCGAGCCTGATCCATGGTACGCATCGCCTCCGGCCGGTGCCCCCACAATCGAACACTGTGCCCAATTCTGGCCAGATGTATCGCCAGCGCCGTACCCCAGGCACCCGCCCCAATCACGGCAACCCGTTGAGATTGCTTTAGCGTCATATCAAGCTCCCGCAAATTTCTGAATCCCAGTTAGAGATTACTGGGTCTTCGCTTCGCCTTGAGACTTCTGCATATGCTCGTGATACATCAATTCAAAATTCACCGGCTCAAGCAACAACTGCGGGAAACCGCCGCGCGTAACCAAATCAGAAACGGCTTCACGCGCATAAGGGAACAGAACGTTCGGACATTGGGCTCCAAGCATGTAACCCAACTCCGCTTCACTGAAACCTGAAAGCGTAAAAATACCCGCTTGTGCTACCTCACACAAAAATGCGGTGCGTTCCTCAATCTTAGTTGTTACCGTTACTCGAACGACCACATGGAAGATATTCTCCTCAAGACCTTTGCTCTCAACGTTCAGATCCACAGATAATTCAGGCTGAAACTCGGAGGTAAATAACTCCGGAGTATTCGGAGACTCAAATGAAACGTCTTTGGTGTAAATTTTTTGAATAACAAATGCTTGTTTAGCTTGCTCTGACATGGGATTCCTTTACAACATTACCTGAAACGAATCCGGTAAAAAATCGACTTTTACCGAACTCCTTTCAAAAAATTCTTAGTTAAAAAAACACCGCCAGGGTGGGCGGCGTCTTTTGCAAATCCGGAAGGGTGACCTGAATCTCACCCTTGCAATAACGGATCAATCTCTCCGCGACGGTCTGCCGCCGACAAGTCGTCATAACCACCAACATGGTGGTCACCAATGAAAATCTGCGGCACGGTATTGCGCCCGGTTTTCTCTTCCATCGTTTTCCACAGTTCCTGGTCACCTGCGACATCAATCACCTTATACTCAACTCCCTTGGAGTCCAGGAGGCGTCTGGCCATATTGCAATACGGGCAGGACTGAGTAGCATACATCACAATTTCCGGCATAGTTTTTTCCTTTTCAGGCGACGCCTTCGACGCCGCCTTAGTTACTTTTTTTTGTTTTTCTTACTCTTTCCAACCGGAAGGCCAGCGTGCTTCCATGCGTTGATACCACCGGACAAATTATAGACTTGCGTATAACCGTTTTTCACCAGAACACCGGCCGCTCTCGCCGAACGGGCACCACTCAGACAATAAGTCAGAATCGGTTGACTTTTGTCCGATGGCAGCTGCGACAATTTCGAGTTTAAATCCGTTACTGAAATATTGGTCGCTTCACCAATATAACCTTCCTTGAATTCTCCGGCTGAACGAACATCCAAAAGGAAAGCATCGTCGTTATATAACCGAGTTGCTTCGTCACAACCAACGGTCTTGTAACCGGCAATACGATCGCCGACATAACTATAGACCAACATCCCGACAACAACCGCCAGAGCGACGAATAAAAGTGCCTGTTCCTGCACAAACTCCATGAACATGATTTTCCCTCTTGAAACGCCCTGAACAGCGTTCGACTTTCAGATTACGAATTCCGACAAAACTCATCGTCAGATAATTTTCAAACCTAATGATTTTAACAGCGAAACTCGCTACAATAAACGCAATTTATATAAAAAATTTATGGTGGTAGAAAGATGGGACAGGATCCAAAACCGAAAATCGAAATCAAACAACGACCAACCGGTCTCATTATTCTCGACGGTTGGGGGTATCGCGAAGAAACTGACTACAATGCCATTGCATTGGCTGATACGCCAAATTTCGACAAACTGATGGCTGAAAACCCGAACACACTGATCAGCACTTCAGGCATGGATGTCGGTCTGCCGGAAGGCCAGATGGGGAACTCTGAAGTCGGGCATACCAATCTCGGAGCCGGCCGCGTCGTGTATCAGGAATTGACGCGCATTCAAAAAGACATCGACGATGGTCGTTTTTTTGATAACAACGCTCTGCTGACCGCGGTCGACAACGCCAACTCGCGTGGACGCAACGTGCATATTATGGGATTGCTGTCCGACGGCGGCGTCCACTCTCACATCAGCCACATCAAAGCCGCTCTGAAACTCTCCATCGACCACGGCGCAAAAACCTATCTGCACATCTTCACCGATGGCCGCGACACGGCTCCGAAGAGCGCCTTGAAATACATCGAAGACATTGAAAACTACATGAAAGAAATCGGCGGCGGCCGAATCGTTTCGGTCATCGGCCGCTTCTATGCATTGGATCGTGACAACCGCTGGGATCGCACCGAAGAAGCCTATAACGTCGTGTGTTGCGGAAACTCGAACTTCACTGCAAGTTCGGCGTCGAAAGCGGTAGAAGAGGCTTATGAACGTGGCGAAACCGACGAGTTCATTCAGTCAACCAGCATTCCGAGCAAAAAAGGCAAAATCACCAAAATCAAAGACGGCGATTCGCTTATTTTTATGAACTTCCGCTCCGATCGTGCCCGTCAGCTGACCCGCGCCTTCATTCTGAGCGACTTCGGCGAGTTTCACCGTTGCAGCACACCGGTACTTTCAAACTTCGTGACCTTGACCGAATACCACAAAAACTTCGAAAGCTTCGGGGCAACCATTGCCTACCGCCCAACCAAGTTGAAAAACACCTTCGGCGAAATCATTTCCAATCTTGGTCTGCGCCAGTTGCGCATTGCCGAAACCGAAAAATACGCTCATGTCACTTTCTTCCTGAACGGTGGCGTAGAAGCCCCATACAAAGGTGAAGATCGTATTCTGGTTCCGTCTCCTAAAGTCCGCACCTATGATATGCAACCCGAAATGAGCGTTCCGGAACTGACTGAAAAACTGGTCGAAGCCGTGCATTCAGGCAAGTACGACACCTTTATCTGCAACATCGCCAACCCGGATATGGTCGGCCACACGGGTAACCTCGAAGCGTGCATCACAGCAGTTGAAGCGGTTGATGATGCCCTCGGCAAAATTCTGGATGCCGTCAAAGAAGTCGGCGGCCAGTGCATTGTCACTGCCGATCATGGTAATATGGAGATGTTAAAAGATCCGGAAACCGGCGAACCTTTCACATCGCACACGACTTTCCCTGTTCCGTTTGTCTATTTCGGCCCACGAGAAGTGACCGTAAGAGAAGGCGGCAGACTACCGGACGTCATGCCAAGCATGTTAAAAATTATGGATATTCCTCAGCCTGAAGAAATGGACGGCATCTCCATAATCAATCTATAAGCAATCCGAATGACCCCCTCCGGGTCATTTTTGCATATTTCAAAAACGCTCTCACCTAACACTCCCTCAAGCAGAATCATTGATTCAGAGGGCGTTTTTACAGTATAATCTCGCGCCATTTTATAAAATAAAACGCGTTAAAAACAGATAAAGATCTTGAAAAACAAAGCCTTAACAAGCAGAGGCGATTGTTTTTTATATTGTTGACAACAGGAACCCGATTATGAATCCACTACAATCGCACACCGGCCTGAATTTAGGCGGGCTCTACTCTCCGGAATTTGAAAAGGAGAACTGTGGTTTTGGTTTGATCGCAAACATGGACGATAAGCCAAGTCATTGGGCTGTACAAACGGCCATTGAATCACTCGCCAATATGACGCACCGCGGCGGGGTAGCGGCCGATTGTTGCACGGGGGACGGTTGTGGACTCTTAATCAAAAAACCGCAGGCCTTCCTGGCTTCGATTGCACAGGAACACGCTATTCAACTAGCTGATATCTATGCTGTTGGAATGATCTTCCTTAACCAGGAAAGCGACAAAGCATCGCTGGCCCGTTCAACGCTGGAAACCCATCTGGTCAACAAAGGGTTGCAAGTTGCCGGCTGGCGCGTTGTCCCCGTCCGTTCCGAGGTCCTTGGCGAACAAGCTGCCGGCATGGAGCCGAAAATCGAGCAGATCTTTGTCAATGCGCCTGCCGATATGGATGAAGCGCAATTCAACCGCCTATTGTTCACAGCGCGTCGTAAAACAGAAATGGAAATCGAGGCACAGGATGGCACCTTCTACATCGCGTCCCTGCACAGCCAGTTGCTTGCCTATAAAGGTCTGGTCATGCCGCGTGAATTACCGAAATTCTATACGGATCTGGAAAACGAGAGTTTCGCTTCCTCGGTGATTTCCTACCACCAGCGTTTTTCGACCAACACCACTCCGCAGTGGCGTCTGGCCCAACCGTTCCGCTTCCTGGCCCACAACGGGGAATTGAATACAATTCGAGGAAACCGTAACTGGGCTCTGGCGCGTCAAAAGAAATTCGAAACACCATTATTACCGGATCTTGGAGAATTGAAACCTCTGGTTGCCCAGCAAGGTTCCGACTCCAATTCGCTGGACAACATGATTGAAGTCCTGACCATGGGCGACATGCACATTTTCCAGGCACTACGTCTTCTGGTTCCGCCCGCCTGGCAAAACATGCCGTATATGGACCCGGACAAAAAAGCTTTTCTGGAATACAACTCCATGCACATGGAACCATGGGACGGCCCTGCCGGTATGGTTATCAATACAGGTAAATACGCCATTTGTGGCGTAGACCGCAACGGTTTGCGTCCGACCCGCTATGTAATCACCAAAGACCGCCACATTACCTTTGCATCCGAAATTGGGGTCTATAATTACGACCCAGCCGATGTTGTCGAAAAAGGCCGCTTGAAGCCGGGCCAGATGATTGCTGTCGACCTGGAAAACGGAACCCTGTTGAAACCCGAAGTCATTGATGATCAGCTTAAACATCAAAAGCCTTATCGTGAATGGATGGATCAAGGTTATATGCGTCTTGAAGAAAAACTGCATGAAGAACAGCAGATTTTCGGCTGGGACGACAAAACTGCCGATATTTATCAGAAATACTATCAGGTCACGTTCGAAGAACGCGACGCCGTTATCCGAGTCTTGGCGGAAGACGCACAGGAAACGACCGTTTCCATGGGCGATGATGCGCCTTTACCGGTGTTCTCGCACAAACCGCGTTCCGTTTTCGATTACTTCCGCCAGATGTTCGCGCAAGTCACCAACCCGCCGATTGATCCATTGCGCGAAAACATTGTCATGTCTTTGAACACCTGTTTCGGCCGTGAGCTGAACATGTTTGAAGAAGGCCCGGAACACGCACGCCGTCTGGAAGTGAATTCTCCGATTCTCAGCCCGTCCATGATGAACGAACTGATGAGTCTGAACGATTCCAACTACCAAAATGCGCGTATCAGCTTGCACTATAACCACGAAGAGACCGATCTGAAAGCCGCTATCGAAGCCGTCTGCGATAAAGCAGTTGCCGAAACCAAAGCCGGCAAAACGTTACTGGTTTTGAGTGATGCCGATATCACAAACGGTGCTGTCACCATTCCTGCAGCTATGGCGACCGGTGCGGTTCACCACCGCTTGATCGATGAAGGATTGCGCACCGAAGCCAACCTGATTATCGAAACCGCCAGTGCCCGTGACCCTCACCACTTTGCCGTTTTGTTCGGTTACGGCGCGACAGCCGTCTTCCCGTACTTGGCGTACGAAGTTATTGAAGACATGCGCCGCACCAAAGAATTGAATCCGGAAACGGCTTTGAATAAATACATTGCCAATTTCCGCAAAGGGATCAATAAGGGGCTGTACAAAATTCTCTCTAAAATGGGAATTTCGACCATCACCTCTTACCGCGGTTCGCAATTATTCGAAGCCGTCGGTTTAAGCTCGAGCATTGTAGATTTATGCTTCAAAGGCACGCCGTCCCGCATTCAGGGTACCGATTTCGTTCATTTGGAACTGGATCAGCGCCGTTTGGCATGGGAAGCTTTCAATCCACGCAAACCTCTGCAACAAGGCGGCCTGTTCAAATACGTTCACGGTGGCGAATACCACGCCTTCAACCCTGAAGTCGTCAACAGCATCCGTGAAGCGGTACAGAAAAACGATCAAAAATCCTACGATAAATTTAAGCACCTGGTGAACACGCGCCCAGCGATGACCGTACGTGATCTGTTCACCTTTAAAGACGGCATCCAGGGCGTTGAGCTGAACGAGGTAGAACCGGTTGAATCCATCTTCAAACGTTTTGACTCTGCCGGTATCTCTCTAGGAGCCCTGTCTCCCGAAGCGCACGAAGCACTGGCAACCGCAATGAACCGCTTAGGCGCACGCTCCAACTCCGGTGAAGGTGCAGAAGATCCTTCTCGTTACGGTACCGAGCGCATGTCGAAAATCAAACAGATTGCTTCCGGCCGTTTCGGGGTCACAGCACACTACCTGCGTAATGCCGAAGTGTTGCAGATCAAAGTCGCTCAAGGTGCGAAGCCGGGTGAAGGCGGACAGTTGCCGGGTCACAAAGTTGACATGACCATCGCCAAACTGCGCCACTCGGTTCCGGGAGTTACTCTAATCTCTCCACCGCCTCACCACGACATTTACTCGATCGAGGATTTGGCGCAGTTGATCTACGACCTGAAACAAATCAATCCGAACGCTTTGGTATCGGTCAAACTGGTTGCCGAGCCGGGTGTTGGAACCATCGCAGCCGGTGTAGCCAAAGCCTACGCCGACCTGATCACCATCTCCGGCTACGACGGCGGAACCGGTGCCTCGCCGATGACTTCGGTCAAATATGCCGGTAACCCGTTTGAAATGGGTCTGGCGGAAGCGCACCAGGTTCTACGTGCCAACGACCTTCGCGGGCAGGTTATCCTGCAAGCGGACGGTGGTTTAAAAACCGGTCTTGACGTTGTCAAAGCCGCCATCCTTGGTGCAGAATCTTTCGGTTTCGGAACGGTTCCGATGATTGCCCTTGGTTGTAAATACCTGCGTATCTGTCACTTGAACACTTGTGCAGTGGGCGTTGCAACTCAAGACGAGCGCCTGCGTAAGGAACACTTCATCGGTCTGCCGGAAATGGTTATGAACTACTTCCGCTTCGTTGCCGAAGAGACCCGTGAATGGATGGCGAAGCTGGGCGTACGTTCTCTGGGCGAACTGGTCGGCCGGGTTGATCTGTTGAAAATGATCGACAACCCGCTGACCGAAAAACAGAAAAACATTGACCTGACTCCGTTCATCACCGATGGCGGCGTCCCGGCCGAAAAACCGCAAACCGTTCAAGTGAATCGTAACAACCCTTGGGATCACGGCGACATTGCCGAAGACATGGTCAAAGCGACCTTACCGGCGATTGAAGCGAAAAACGGTGGTACTTTCGAGTTCAACCTGGTGAACACCGGCCGATCAATCGGCGCACGTGTCGCCGGTGAAATTGCCGAGCGTTACGGCAACAACGGCATGAAAGACAGCCCGATCACCTTGAAACTGACCGGTATTGCCGGCCAGTCGTTCGGCGTCTTCAACGTTGACGGCCTGAACTTGCATCTTGAAGGTGATGCCAACGATTACGTCGGTAAAGGTATGGCCGGTGGTGAAATCGTTGTCCGCCCACCGCAAGGCAGCACTTTCGACGCGAAATATACTCCGATTGTCGGTAACACCTGTCTATACGGAGCAACCGGCGGTAAGCTGTTTGCCAACGGTACCGGCGGTGAGCGTTTCGGTGTGCGTAATTCCGGCGCAGTAGCGGTTGTCGAAGGTCTGGGCGACCACGGTTGTGAATACATGACCGGCGGTACGGTTGTCAGCTTGGGCGAAGTCGGTGTCAACTTCGGTGCCGGTATGTCCGGTGGTATGGCGTTTATCCTGGATGACCAGCGTACTCTGCCTGATCGCCTGAACACAGAAATGGTCGAAGCGATTCGTATCGATACCGAGCAGACTGAAGCGTACCGCGTTTATCTGAAAGCACTATTGACCGAATACGTCGAAAAAACCAACAGTCCTTGGGGACAAGAGGTTCTGGATAACTTCAGCCGCTGCATCCGCAATTTCTGGTTAGTCAAATCCCGTTCGATCGACATCGAGCATCTGTTTGACCTATTTGCCAAACACGCCGATTAAGCCGTAGACGAGAAACTGGAAGGAATTTAGACATGCCAAATGTTAGACAATTTTTAGAATTAAACCGCCAGCTTCCGGAAAAGAAGTCGGCCGAAGAACGTAAGCAGCAGTTCAAGGAAATCTATGCGCCATTCGACATGCAGGATGCCATGGCGCAAGCCGATCGCTGCCTGCACTGCGGAAACCCTTATTGCGAATGGGCCTGCCCGGTTCACAACTACATTCCAAACTGGCTGAAACTGGTTGCGGAAGGCAACATTCTGGAAGCGGTTGAAATTTCTCACAAATCCAACTCGCTACCGGAAATGTGCGGCCGTATCTGCCCGCAAGACCGTCTGTGCGAACAAGCCTGTACCCTCGAAGACACCAACTTCGGGGCGGTGACCATCGGTCAGGTTGAAAAATTCATTACCGATACCGCGTTTGCAATGGGCTGGAAACCGGATCTATCCGACGTCGTAATGACTGACAAAACTGTCGCGATCGTCGGTGCCGGCCCTGCCGGTATCGCTGCGGCGGATATCCTGATCCGTAACGGTGTCAAGCCGGTCGTTTACGAAAAACAACCGGAAATCGGTGGTCTGCTGACATTCGGTATCCCGCAGTTCAAACTGGATAAAGAAGTGGTGCAAAAGCGTCGCGAAATCCTTGAACACATGGGAATCGAATTCCACTGCGGAGTCGAAGTCGGCAAAGACATTCAATTCCAGGAACTGATGGATAACCATGACGCCGTCTTTCTGGGAATGGGAACTTACAAGCCAATGGCCGGTCGCTTCCCGGGTGAAGATCTTCCGGGCGTTTACAAAGCGTTGGATTTCCTGATCGGTAACGTCAAACACGTTCTGGGTTACGAGAACGACCCGGAACCATATGTTTCCATGCAAGGCAAGCGCGTTGTCGTTCTGGGTGGTGGTGATACTACGATGGACTGTACTCGTACTTCTATCCGTCAAGGTGCCGACGAAGTTTACTGTGTCTACCGTCGTGACGAAGAAAACATGCCGGGGTCGCGTGCCGAAGTGAAAAACGCCAAGGAAGAAGGTGTTCAATTCCAATTCAATCTGGCACCGGTAGAAGTAATCGGTGACGGAAAAGTCGAAGGCCTGAAAGTCATCGAAACCCGTATGGGTGAACCGGACGAAAACGGCCGCCGTCGTGCGGAAATGGTTGAAGGTTCCGAGCGTGTTATCGACTGTGATGCCGTTATCGTTGCGTTCGGCTTCCAGCCAAATCCACCGGCCTGGTTCGCCGATTTCGGTATTGAACTGACCAATTGGAACGGTGTTGTCGCATCCGAAGACAGCCTGTATCAATTCCAAACCAGCAATCCGAAAGTTTTTGCCGGTGGCGATATGGTTCGTGGCTCCAGTCTGGTTGTTCACGCCATCGCCGAAGGCCGCAAAGCAGCAGAAGGCATTCTGGACTTCCTGGAGGTTTAATCCCTCTTCGCTTTACAACCTCTAAGAAAAAGCCCGCTCAGGATTCTCCCCAGCGGGCTTTTTACTGTTTCCTCATAATTTCAAAGAACTGGGTTTCCAAACTTTTGCCCCAATCACCCGTTGTCCTGAATAAGGTTTTGCAACTTTAAAAAATTACAAAACTCTAAAACAAAAAACGACCTCCCCTGTACCATAACATCTGACGTCTTTTATTTATCGGTCTCAAAATTCTCTCCGTTTTCTTTATCAAGCCAGTCCTGTCACCGGGCGATATTTGATTACCATCAAGAAAGCGGCACTTAGGTACACAAAAATTTCATTTTCTACATGGCATTGCTATAAGTTAAGAATTCAAATAATTTTACAGTTCGCGGCCAGTAAACTGGTAACTACCGCTCAGTCGACCGACCAAAACAATATCGACAAAAGAAACCCAAGACAAAAAGAGAGATAGGCAAGGAGAAGCACAATGAACAGCCATGAAATTGATTATGAAATTATCGGTGATGATATGCAAGTGGTTGAGGTAGAGCTTGATCCTCAGGAAACTGTGATTGCCGAAGCAGGCGCCATGTCCTGGATGGACGACGGAATTACCTTCGAAGCGAAAATGGGTGACGGAACCGAAACCAACAGCGGTTTTTTCGATAAGGTACTTGGTGCCGGAAAACGGTTGATTACCGGTGAATCCCTGTTTATGACCCACTTTACCAATCAGGGCGCCAATAAAAAACGCGTTGCCTTCGGTGCGCCTTTCCCCGGCAAAATTATCCCAATGAACCTTTCGGAACACGGGGGGCAGATCATCTGCCAGAAAGACGCATTTCTCTGTGCAGCGATGGGAACGAAGCTCGACATCAGTTTTAGCCGCAAAATCGGCCGCGGCCTGTTTGGCGGCGAAGGGTTTATTATGGAAAAACTCAGCGGCGATGGCATGGCATTTGTGCATGCCGGCGGTACGGTTGTCAAAAAAGAGCTTAAAGGTGAAACCCTGTTTGTCGATACCGGTTGTCTAGTGGCCTACACCAGTGGCATCGATTTCGATATTCAACAATCCGGCGGATTAAAATCCATGGTTTTCGGCGGTGAGGGAATTTTTCTTGCCGTATTACGCGGACACGGCACAGTTTATCTGCAAAGCTTGCCATTCTCTCGCCTTGCCGACCGAATTATTCAAGCTTCGCCCTCTTCCGGCGGACACGACCAGGGAGAAGGCTCTCTCATCGGCGGATTATCGGACTTGTTTGAGCGCAAATAGAAACCGCTATCTTCGGAGAAAAATTAAATGCCTGATAAATTTACCGAAACCACCCGTATCAGCTACGGCTCACGGATAAGCGGCTCTTTCGGCGCAATCTTTTTTGGGATCTTGTTATTGATTGGCGGCGCGGTGTTACTTTGGTGGAATGAAGCCCGAACCATCGACCAGGCTCAAGCACTGGAAGAGGGGTTATCCATTGTTCAGCCTCTGGAAACACCGACATTCGATCCACAGAACAACACTAAGTTGATTGCGGTTCAAGGCACCTTAATTGGTGCCTCTCTCACGGATCCGATGTTTTCCGTAACCAACGACGCCGTCAAACTGGAACGACATGTACAGATGTACCAATGGCGCGAGAATACATCGGAGCAACGTCACGAAAAAATCGACGGTTCCATCGAGGTGGAAAAGACTTACGAATACGTCAAAGACTGGAGCCAGATCCCGATCAATTCCAGCAGTTTCAAACACCCGACGGATCATCAAAACCCAGAGATGCCTTTTCGATCGCAATCTTTTACCGCCAATGTCAAACTGGGTAATTTTCAACTTTCTCAGTCTATGGTGGGGGATTTAGACGGCTGGACTCATCTGTCGATTACCCGGTTTAAAAGCAATTTACCGCAAGCTCAGTTAGCAACCGGTTATATCTATGTCGGCGGTAACCCGCATCAACCGGAGATCGGCGACATTAAGATTACCTACCTCTACATACCGTCAGAAAAAGACTACACTGTGATCGCAAAACAGGACAATCGCTTACTGACACCGTATACAGCCAGTAACGGAAATCGCATCGCCTTTGCCAAACAGGGAATTCATTCCCCGCAAGAATTATTTTCCGAAGCACAATCGGACAACCGCTTCATGGCCTGGCTGTTGCGGGCAATCGGACTATTTGTACTCTTTTTCAGCTTTATTCTGATCATGGCACCGGTTCAAACCATTCTCAGCATTATTCCGATTTTGGGTTCAGTCATTGGTGCAGGTACTTTCTTTATCGCAATCCTTCTGACGTTACTGGTCGGCGGAGGCATCATTGCCATCGCCTGGTTTGCTCAAAGACCACTGATCTCCTTTTCTATTTTAGCGGCTATTTTATTGATGGTTTTTCTCGGCAAGAGACGCAAATAATTCACTTTATACGGCATCAACAAAAATCCCCGGCAACCATTCGATCGCCGGGGATTTTCTCATTTAAGCCACTGAGGATTTTATTTCAGGGTTAAAGATTCCGAACCTTTTTCACCGGTGTTATCAGCCAGATTGATGGTAATTTTATCGCCGGAATTGGCTTTTACCTGTACCGCCATATAGGGGTTGGCGGAAACCGCACCGGACCATTGCGCATCAACCACTTTACTTCCGTTGACTGACACTTCGACCAGGTCGATGAATTTAGCCGGATAGGGTTTTCCGGTTTTTTTGTTCATCCGGGCACCCGACTCCATTGGGTGTTTGATTAACGCTTTGATTTCGGCTACGCCGCCTTTCGATTTACCACGCATTCTGATTTTAATACTCATCATTGCCATCCTTTAAAGTCTCGATACTTTTGTTATGTGATTCTCTTTCTTTGTTCATGCCGTAAACAATTAACCGCCGCATCCGCCGATGGTCACTTTCACTTCCTGCTGCGCCTTTAACAGCTTGCCTCCCGCTTTAACAACGGCGACAACATCCATTGTTTGTCCCATCTTGATTCGCGTCGAAACATAACCAACCGCTCCGGCCGAAAATGTGTACTCGCAAACCAGCGGCATCGGATTTTTATTGGCGAGTATGGCAATGGATTCCACCCCGTCAATCCCGGATGCATCAACCGTGATCGGTGTTACCGCACCGTTTTCGGCAATCGCCGGCGCTTTCAATTTAATATCAGCGGATTCCGTGGCACCTGCCGATCCGTACACACCATTCAAGGCATCATCCAGCGATTTGGCGGCAAAGGCCTTCTGATTCCAATCCGCCAGAACCGTTGAAGGCACCAGAAGACCGGCATTTGCTGCAGCGACAGCTGCACCGGTAGCTAGGGTGTTTTTTAAAAATGCTCTACGTTTCATAATTTCACTCCTGATTGAAAAATCAAAGGCTTTACAGGATTCGAAATCGTTGGCTGCAAGCCTTTAATATAAGAAAGCACTGATGCTTTCCTGGCTTCAGATTAGTGTTTTTTAATGATCAATAGCAATTAAAAAGTTTTATGCAGATTAAATTTTTTAAAAGTATTGAGACGAAACAAAAATCATTTTTTACTTTGTTTTCAATAGCTTAAATATTAAGTGAAAATTAATTTTAATATTGAACAATATAAAGTATCGTCATTATTCGTTAAGAAACAATCCCGGCTTTTTGAACATCAATGATTTGATTCCCCCATCAACCGCTTCCAAAATTTCACTTGGAAACCGCTTAAGAAGTAAATTTTCCTTCAACTCAAGCTATACTTAGCTCAATGCTCATTTTAAGGAAGAAAACGCAATGAAAACGACCTCTGGCAGCACTCAGCAATTGATCAAATTGACGGAATACAGCCACGGGGCCGGTTGCGGTTGCAAAATTTCGCCGAAAATCCTCGACAGCATCCTTAAAACCTCAATGGACATCGCCCCTCACCCGGCATTATTGGTCGGTAACAGTACCAAAGATGACGCTGCAGCTTATGATTTAGGCAACGGTACTTCCGTCTTGAGTACAACCGACTTCTTCATGCCGATTGTCGACGACCCTTTTACCTTCGGGAAAATTGCCGCAACCAACGCAATCAGCGACATCTATGCAATGGGCGGCAATCCGTTGATGGCGATTGCGATCTTCGGCTGGCCAATCGACAAACTGCCTCCCGAGGTCGGTCAACAGGTCATCGAAGGCGGTCGCGCGGTTTGTCAGGCGGCAGGTATTCCTTTGGCTGGAGGACACTCGATTGACGCGCCGGAGCCGATTTTCGGCCTGGCCGTTACCGGACTGGTACAAAACGAACACCTGAAACGCAACGCTTCTGCCGAAGTCGGCTGTGAACTGTTTCTTACCAAACCGGTGGGGATCGGTATTTTGACCACCGCGCAGAAACAAAAGAAAATTCAACCCGAGCATATGCAAATGGCAATCGAAGCCATGACCACTCTGAATAAGCCGGGCAGCGAGTTCGCCAAACTCGAAGGCGTCACCGCCTTGACCGACGTGACCGGATTTGGTGTTTTAGGCCATTTGATCGAAATTTGCGAAGGCAGCGACATTAGCGCACAGATTGAATTTTCCAAGGTTCCGATTCTACCGCATGTTCTGAATTATCTTGCCCAAGGCTGTACACCCGGCGGAACCGGACGTAATTTCGACAGCTACGGACACAAAGTAAGCGGCTTTCAAGGACAAGCCTTAACGGAAGACCAAAAAATGATTCTATGCGATCCGCAAACCTCCGGCGGCTTGCTTGCCGCAGTCAAATCTGACGCAGTTGACGAATTCAAAGCGCTTGCCGCACGCTACAATCTTCACTTGGAATCCATTGGAAAAACGATTCCAAAAACCGATTTGCCGCATGTGATCGAGGTTATTTAATGACACCGAGCCTGACCCGTTTCGACGCGGATTTGCCTCAAACCGACGATTTCAAATCGATTGTTCTCAATAACACGCCTTTGATCGACGTCCGAGCGCCAGTGGAATTTACACAAGGCGCTTTCTCCAGTGCAAATAATTTGCCGTTGATGGATGACGAAGAACGCCAAAAAGTTGGCCTCTGCTACAAACAACACGGCAACGAAGCCGCAGTAAAGCTTGGACATAAGCTGGTTAACGAAACCATCCGCACACCGCGAATTCAATCCTGGGCGGAATTCATGGATCACCATCCCGATGCCTTGCTGTACTGTTTTCGCGGTGGAATGCGTTCGAAAATTGCCCAACAATGGTTGCAGGATAACGGCCGTAGAATTGTACGTTTGAGAGGTGGCTACAAAGCCTTTCGACGCTATTTAATCGATTTTCTGGAGTCGGTTCCCGACGTGTTTACCGCAGCCGGTATTCAGCCGATTGTCTTGGCAGGTCGGACCGGTTCCGGAAAAACCCAACTGCTCAAACAACTGCTGAAAGCTCCAGATCTGAACCCCCTTGATCTGGAAGCGCTTGCTCACCACAGAGGCTCGGCCTTCGGACGTCACGCCACCCCGCAACCAACTCAGATTAACTTCGAAAACAACCTTTCCATGACACTGATCCGCTTTCTCGAGAATCAGGCCAAACGCCTGATCCTTGAAGACGAAGGTCGCAACATCGGCACGGTCAATCTGTCTAAACCGCTCTTCGATTTTTTGAAAAGCGGGCAGCGCATCCTTCTCGAGACACCGCTGGAAGAACGGATCACGATCACCCTCGACGAATACGTGATTCAAGCGCAACGGGAATACCGTTCCATCGAAGATTGGCAGACATTTATGCTGACTGCCTTGCAACGTATTCAACGACGGCTTGGCGGAGAACGCTATCAACGAGTTCTGCAACAATTTGATGCGGCGCTGCAACAACAGATAACCCATGGAGTAACGGAAGGTCACCGGGGTTGGATTGAAACCCTGCTGGTGGAATATTACGATCCGATGTACGACTACCAGATGCAAAAAAGGCAACACAAAGTTGCCTTTAGCGGTTCCATGCAGGAAATTCTCGAATTTCTGCAAAAATAAAAAGCCCGCCAAGAAAACCTGAGCGGGCCCGTGTCTTTCGACTTGTGTCTTTTCCAGACGTTACGGCTTCGGACGAATCATGGATTCCGCCTTGGCGCGCATTGTTGGATAAACCTCTTTAACTAACTTGTCATATTGCTCCGGAGTCAGACTGCTCTTGATAAACTGATGACATTTCATTTTTCCTGTAACCAACTTGGCTCTCAACTCGGCAATCTCTTTGTTACGCTTCTGGATCGTTTCCAGACTCGCACCTTCCAAAGCCATCTGGCTGGACTCTTGTTCCATTTTAATAATCTTATCAATCAGCTTTTTACCGTTCGGTGCCTTTTCTTTTTTGAATTGATTAAACTTCTGGCACTGCTCCGCCGACAGATTCAATGCCTGTTCACTGTTCAATACCACCGGAAGCAGATTCGGCATGTAATTGGCATGGAAGTTTTCAATAATCGATTTAGGCGTCGGAGTGACTTTCTGGCACACGCCGCCCTCTGCGGCCGCAACGCCCTGAGCAGTGATTGCCAAAGAAGTCCCTAAAAAAGTTGCCATTAATAATTTACGCATCAGCCATATCTCCATTGTTTGAGGCTTATTGATCGTATACGGAGGGCATAACCCACCGCTTACTGTAAAATCTTGCCATTAGTAATAGAACAAACAATACCATCAATTTTTACTTATGATTAGATAAGAAATAATAATCTTAAGAATATCTTAAGCTTTCAGACTGCAACGGCACCAGAAAGGCAATTTCCACAAACACTCTACCCGTTCTTGAAAGCCTCCTTCTGACTGCCGTTCAAAAACCGAAAAGCCCCCATGAATAATATTGATGGGACTTCGAAAGCAAAATGCTCTAGACTGCACAAGAAAAAAACGCACACCTTCTACATTAATGTCTATGGAATTAAGCTTCTTGTTGTTGATCATGGTGATTGTCGTCGTCGCACTGTACGACTTCACCAATGGCTTTCACGATGCTGCCGACATGGTTGCAACCGCCATCGCTTCCGGCGCCATGAAAACCTCGGTAGCAATCATAATTGCCGGCCTCTTTACCTTTTTAGGCCCCTTGGTCATGGGATTGGCAGTCGCCGATACCGTCGGCACCTTTGTCGACATTGAAGGCGTACAGATTCATCGTGCGCAAAGCCTTGTGATTGGCGCCTTGCTGGCCGCAATCTCCTACAATCTGATTACCTGGAAACTCGGCTATCCATCTTCCTCTTCCAATTCTCTCGCCGGCGGTTTGGTCGGAGCCGGCTTGGCTCTTCTCGGAAATCAGCAAATCAATTGGGGCATCGAAGCGATGGTCAACGGTCAGCTCGAAGGGGTTATGAAAGTAATTATCGGGCTCTTTGCCTCACCTTTTCTCGGCTTGCTGATCGGTTTTTTATTAATGAAGCTGATCCTGAGGCTGTTTCGGAATTTTACCTTTCGAATACGCAGGCTGTTCATTCTTTCCCAGTATTTCAGCGTGGCATGGCTTGGGTTTTCGCACGGCGCCAACGACGCTCAAAAAGGAATGGCAATTATCGGCATGATGCTGTTGGCCTCGGGGCAGACACAGAGTTTCGAAATTCCTTTATGGGCGATTTTTCTGTGTACCGGCGCAATTACCCTCGGCACCTTCTTCGGCGGCTGGAGCATCATCAAAACCTTGGGATTCGAAATCTACCGCGTCCGGGTCGTCCATTCGGTTGCCAACCAGCTCAGTGCCTCGGTCGTCAACACACTGGCCACCCTGATCGGCGCGCCAACCTCCACCACCCAGGTGGTCACCGCGACCCTGATCGGCAATGGCGCCGCAGAAAAACCTCGTCACGTCAACTGGCTTAAAGCCAAAGGCATCGTCACCGGATGGTTTTTGAACATCCCGATTTCTATGGCGCTTGGTGCATTTTACGCCACACTTATTTTCACTCTGTTTGGAGGTCCTCATGTTTAAGTCCCTGCTCCAGAAATACGTTTTACCGAAAGAAGTCGATTTTCTCGGCGCTTTAAATCTGCACGTTCAAGCCATCAGACGCATTGCCCATGACCTGCAAGCCTGCTTCATTCAAGGAGATGCAAAGTGCTGTCAAGCGGTAATGGACGATGAGCATCAGGCGAAAAGCATCAAAGAAAACAATATGAACGAGCTGCTCGACAGCTTTATTACTCCGATCGACCGGGAATCGATCTTTCGTATTATCAGCCAGCTTGACTGGCTGGCAGTGAGTATTCGCCATTTTATTATCGAAGCCAAAGCATATGAGCTGGAACAATTACACAACGGTTATGACGCACTCTTTTCGCAAATCAGTCAGAGTGCCGATCACCTCGCTCACGGCTTCGAAAAGCTGATTGCCAAGCAGCCTCTTGCCGTTGCGCGCGAAGCTCAGGAGGTTCGTGACGGTTACGACAAACTGGTGGATATTTATGTCGACGAAATGGCAAAACTCTCCACAAGCAACAACCTGCGGACAATGTTTGTGCATCGCGAATTGCTGCAACAGCTCAAAGAGATCGGCAAACGATTTCAAGTCTGCGCTAACTCTCTGGAAGATATTCTGGTAAAAATGAACTGAGCCAACCACTCCGCATCCCTCTGCCGAAAAAGACAAAAGCCGGGGAACCTCAAGGTTCCCCGGCTTTTTATTCCGAGAGGTCGCGAGCGTCTGTCGATCAATCGTAAACCGGCACCAATTGATAACCTTGCGCCTGCCAGCCCATAACTGAAAGAAACCCGGAACGAACGGCTTTAATTCCCGGGAGAAGGGTATCGTTATCGACATTAAAAGCAGCTGTTGCCGCCGAGCAAACTTCCATCTTGACACCGAGATCGACCAGACGCTGAACCTGCACGGCAATTTTTTGCAGCACTTCTTCATATTCTATCTCAACCTCATGCGAAGGTTTCGTGGTAATGAATTTCACTGCTTTGGCAATAAAAATGATCCGCTGGTGTGGTTCGACACCTTCTTTGAGCAGATTTGTACGGTTGGATTCGATCCCTTTTAAGTAGACCAGCATGGCATTCGGATTGGATTTGCGAATGTCGTAAATCACGTGCATGCTTTTCAGGCCTTGCATCGCCTCTTTGTTGTTCAGCTCTTCGGCATAAGATGGCAAGGTGAAAGATAGAACAAACAAAGTAAAAAATAGTTTTAAAAAGGAAAACCGAGATAAGGTCATGCGTCACTCCAGTGGCAGAATTAAAATCCGTATTCCAAGCCATGGTAATTTACCTGAATAATACATTCAAATTAGATAATTTTATGTTGGGCTGCCAAAATCTATGAGATAACTTGCTTGAGAAACGATAAGAAAAAAGACCTGTTTTTTGGACTTGAATATCGCAAACGGCCAGAACCGTTAAAGGAGAAAAGATGTCATCCAATGTTTACCAAGCCATCACTCAACGCCATTCCGTACGCGCCTTTTTGAACAAACCGGTTGCACAAGAACAAATCCGGCGCATTCTTGAAGCCGCACGCTTTGCCCCGTCAGGGGTTAATACCCAACCTTGGCAGGTTGCCGTTGTCAGTGGTGCGACCAAACAGCGTTTGCAGAATGCGATGCTGAAAAAATTCGCCGCCGGCGAACGAGGCAAAATGGATTATGCCTATTATCCAAACGAGTGGAAAATCCCCTACAAACAACGCCGGGTCGAAACCGGCAAACAACTCTACGGAGCCTTGCAGATCGACCGTAAAAACAAAGCCGGACAGAAAGCGCAATGGGCGGCCAACTATCGAGGGTTCGATGCACCGGTCACCCTGTATTTCTTTATGGACGACTGCCTGCAAACCGGTTCCTTTTTCGATTACGGCATGTTTGTCGAAAACATCATGCTGCTGGCTCAGGAAGAAGGACTTGCAACTTGCCCTCAAGGAGCCTTGGGAGAATACCCGGACCTCGTTCGCCGGGAACTCGGCTACGACCGGAACAAACTGCTGATCTGTGGAATGGCCCTGGGGTATGAAGACAAGGAACACCCGGTGAATCAATACCGAACCGAACGCGAAAAAGTAGACGATTTCACTCGTTTCTTCGATTAGCCTTCTAAAAGAGCGGTTGTACGGTTAATTCATCCCTTGACAGGATTGTCTCGAGCCTGCATTTTGTTACCATGATGAATATTTCAAGGAGAGAGAAACAATGCGCCAAGTGCTTATTACCGGCGGAAACAAAGGCATCGGCCTGGCTTTGACCGAAAAATTCATTGAACACGGCGACCTCGTCACGATCATCGCCCGGGATTTCAGCAATCAGGAAGTTTTCGATTATCGCAACCACCCGAATATTCGCTGTATCCGCTTTGACCTGAGCGAAGTAGACAAACTTCCGCAACTTGCCGCACAATTTGAGCAGGTTGACGTGCTGATCAACAACGCAGGCTTGCTGCAAACTCTCACCTACGATGCGTATCCGCACACCGCGCGCGATTATTGCCTGAATTTGAATCTAATCGCCCCGGTCACTTTGACGACTCTGCTGGCTGACAAACTCCAAACGTCCCCCAACAGAGGCCGCGTCGTCAATAATGCTTCAATTGCCGGACAAATTGGCCATCCGGACATCTGGTACGGCATTGCCAAAGCGGGCTTGATCAATGCAACCAAAGCTTTTTCCAAAGCCTTTCAAGGTCGGATTCTCGTCAATGCCGTCGCGCCCAGTCCAACCGAAACTGAGCTGCTGAACAATATTCCCGAACATCGTCAACAGGCATTTTTGCGAAATACGATCAGCGGACGCTTTGCCACCGCAAAAGAAGTCGCCGACACCATTTTCTGGCTGGCAACCGACAGCCCGGAATACATCAACGGGGTTTGTCTGGACATCAATAACGGCGCAAGATAGCAAGCGAGGAAAGGCAGAAATAAAAAGCCATCTGACTCCCAAAACGGGGTTCAGCTGAACAGTCGGGCCAAAAATACATGGATTGAAAGCAAAACAAACCACGTACCTATGACTGATCAAACCACCACTTTCGGAGAAAGACGGCCAGTGTTTAAGCGAACTGATAAAAATGATTCTGTTAATCAGTAATCAAGGTTTCAGCAATACATAAACTTAACTTGAATCTGGCTATATTTAAATAACCTAATCGACTTGAGAGTAGGATGCTCAACAAGTTAGCGCTATATCATAAATGAGGACCGTCTTAAGGTGCTAATTAAATATCTAAATGAGTCTAATAGCTTTCATTGTGTAAATTTAATCTTGAAAGCCTTTTCCAAAGCCGCGAGTCCGGTTATTCCCGCTTCGCTCAAACTGCTTTTGGCCGCTTCTATGGCCTTACCGATCACCGCCTGCCAAACTTTCCCGGAGGCAGAAAGCACTCAGACCGCCCCCATGCCGCCGTTGCAGACGCTCTACGATTACCGACTGGTCGATGCAAACACGCTACACCCGCTCAATCTCGAAACTCTCAGCCGCAAACTGCGTTCTTACGACGTGATTTTTTTTGGCGAATTTCACGGCAACCAAGCCGCGCACCTTCTGGAAGCACAACTGCTCGCCGAACTTTATGCACAAAACCCGAAATTAATCGTCTCGATGGAAATGTTCGAACGCCAGCAGCAGACGATTCTCAATCGTTATCTGGATGGCGAAATCGGTGAAACCCGTCTGGTTAACGAAGCTCCGACCTGGTCAAACTACAAAGCCGACTATCGACCGATCGTCGAATTTTCCCGACAGAACTTCCTGAAAGTGATTGCCGCCAATGCGCCAACGGACACCGTTCGCTGCGTCGGGCGTCATGGAATCGGATATATCGATCATCTGAGCAATCACGCAAAAACGCTGATTGCCGTCGATCACACCCATGCGTTTCCCGAATACCGCCAGCGCTATTTCGAATTCATGGATAAGATGCGAAAGCTGTCCGAAGAACGCAAAACATTCAGTTATCAAGCACAGTTGCTAAGAGACCGAACCATGGCCGAATCGATCAACAATGCCTTGCAAAACGCCGAAACCGGAACCCGGCTGATCCACTTCAACGGCAGTTTCCACAGCGAGGACAGCCTGGGAACCGTCGCCGTTTTACAGGCTCTGAACCCCGATCTTAAGGTCGCCGTCATCACCCCCTTGAGAGGTGAAACAGCACCTTTTAGCGAACTTGATACTGCAAAACGTCAAAACAACGATGTCTTTTACTGGGTATTGCCACAACCGGAGGAATTTGTTGATAACGCCTATAAAATGCGTCACCGACGCGCCCAGTTCAAAGCCGGGAATCCAAGCCCTGCTTAACGGCAATCCAGGAAAAACCGCAAACGATTACGGGAGATACAGGTAATACAAACCCCGATTGAAAGCGATCCCAGTAACTCTGAAGCGGAAGACTGACCAGCGGAGGCGTTTCATTCAGAGCCATATTCGGCGAGTACAGCGTTGCGTTATCATTGCGTTTATACCGATAGGTCACAACCTGGCAATCCTTGTGTCCAAGACGACTACAAGCACTTTTATAAGCATCCGATAAATAACCGACAGAATCCACCAGCCCGACATTCAACGCATCTGTACCGCTGAAAATTCTTGCTGTGCGAATCTGCCGCATCGGCTCTTCTGCCCAAACGGCGGTGTTCGGCAACCAGCCGGTAAAAACGCTCTGCCAACTGGGAAACCATCTTGTCAAACACTTCCCGATCCGCCGGGCTCGGCGATTTAAAGGGCGATCCCATGTCTTTATTGATACCGCTCTTGTAGACATGCATTTCCACCCCGACCTTTTCCATCAATTCCGAAACGTCGGCGGTCATGGTAATGACCCCGACCGATCCGGTCACCGTTGTCGGATGCGCCTGGATATGATCCGCTGCCAAGGAGATGTAATAACCTCCTGATGCAGCAACATCCATCATTTGCACAAATATCTTCTTACCGGTACGTTCTTTGAAAGCCATCAATTCGCGGTAAAGAATATCGCTGGACGTCACACCGCCCCCCGGCGAATTGATTTTCAACAATACGCCTTTGATCTGTTGATCGTCCTCCGCTTTCTTTAATTGCATCATCACTTTATCCATCAAACTCGGTGCCTTGCTCAAAAGCCCCGGCTTGGACAAATCGGTAATGGTGCCCTCCACCGGCAACAAGCAGAATCTTGCTGGCCGAATCGCCCTCCTCTACAACCTGCTCCTTGAGAGGCTTGTTATACGACTCTCCGATATTGATATTGGCGCAGCCGCCAATCAACAGAAAAACCGTTGCCGCAAGCGTCGATCTAACCACACAGCACCTCATTTTTCAGAACCAGTCCCGCCTCGTAAGCGCGAATATTCTCAACCGTCGTCTCGGCAATGTGCGTCAAGGCTTCCTCTGTGAAATAGGCTTGATGGCCGGTAATCAGGACATTCGGCAGTGTTACCAGACGTTCAAACTGATCATCTTCGATAATTTCGCAGGAGTGATCCTCAAAGAACAACACCCCTTCCTTTTCATACACGTCCATTCCAAGATAGCCGATCTGCCGCGATTTCAAGCCATCGATCAGCGCCTGAGTTTCCACCAAAGCGCCTCGCCCGGTATTGATCAGCATGACGCCTCTTTTCATTTTGGCAATCGATTGCGCATTAATAATGTGATTGGTCGTCGGCGTCAGAGGACAATGCAAACTGATGATATCCGATTCTGCAAACACTTCATCCAATGCAACCTGTTCCAACCCCAGTTCTTTACAACTTGAACATTCGTACGGATCGTAAACCAGAATCCGACAACCGAACGCTTTCAACATTCCACCAACCAGACGGCCGATTTTTCCTGCACCGATAATTCCAACCGTTTTACCGTGCATGTCAAAACCCAACATCCCGTTAAGCGAAAAATTACCTTCCCGGATACGATTATAGGCACGGTACAATCTGCGATTCAAAGCCAGCATCAAGCCGATTGTGTGTTCCGCAACCGCATAGGGTGAATAATCCGGAACCCGGACAACCTTCAGCCCCAGCTCTCTGGCTCTGGGAACATCGACATTGTTAAACCCGGCGCAACGCAACGCAATCAACTTTGTTCCGCCTTCGGCAAGAGCTTCCAAAACCACGGCATCAAGGCGATCGTTTACAAATGCGGTTACCACTTCGCATCCTTCTGCATACGCCAGAGTTTTCGGCTCCAGAGACACTTCGTAATAGCTGTTTTCCCATTCGACCGGCATGTGTCGGCACAACATCTGCCTGTCGTATAACTTACAACTGAATGACGCAATTTGCATAACCGATTCCCCCGAAAATTGGATAAGAAACAAGATAAAGAGACTTCATACTATGCCATAAAGAAGACCGACAATGGAATGTCTGCTCAGAGATAAATGCGAAATAAATAACGGCATCAAAATCCCCTCCCAGCGATAAAACCCATCGGAAAGCAGTAATGCGTTAAATTTTCGTTAAAACCTGATTTTTTTGATATTTCAATCAGTTAAAAAAACAAAAGCCCAGAATTTTTCCAAAAACAGGACAAGACTGTACCACGGTACAGTAGTTGTGCAGTTTCGACTTCGATAAGATGATGCCTCGATAAGCGGGAGTACTTTTAAAATTTTTTAAAAACATAAATCCCCCAGAGGATCCAAAAGGCTGGGGTTTATTAAAACTCCCACCCATATACCAAATACGGAGAAACGAACATGGCATTATTAGCAGCCCTTCCATTAGGGACAACAGATTCAAACAGCCTGCCGATTGTCGGTGGCCTGCTTGACGGTCTACTCGGTGACAATGGTCTGGTCGGAGGACTATTAGGTGGCGACGGCGGTCTGCCAATCGTTGGCAGCTTGCTTGGAGGAAGTGATTCCGGCCTGCCAATCGTAGGCGGCCTGGTTGACGGCCTGATCGGAGCGGACGGACTGGTAACCGGTCTTGTTGCCGGACTTGTCGGCGGAGAAGGCGGCCTGCCAATTATCGGTTCCCTGTTGGGAGGAGGCAGCAATGGCGGTCTTCCTGTCGTCGGCGGATTGATTGACGCCTTGATCGGGCCGCACGGTCTGTTGACCGAAGTCGTTAGCCTTCTGGTCGGTGACAACGGCCTGTTAGGCGGTTTACTTGGCGGAAATGGCGGCTTACCAATCGTTGGTTCCCTATTGGGTGACGAAGGCCTGCTTGGCGGACTGCTCGGTTCCGACGGATTGGTCGGTGGACTATTGGGTGGTCTGCTTGGCGGTGGCGAAGGCGGCTTACCGATCGTCGGTTCTCTATTAGGTGACGAAGGCCTGCTTGGCGGACTACTCGGTTCCGACGGATTGGTCGGTGGACTATTGGGTGGTCTGCTTGGCGGCGGCGAAGGCGGCTTGCCGATCGTCGGTTCTCTATTAGGTGACGAAGGCCTGCTTGGCGGACTGCTAGGTCCTGACGGATTGGTCGGTGGACTATTGGGTGGTCTGCTTGGCGGCGGCGAAGGCGGCTTGCCGATCGTCGGTTCTCTATTAGGTGACGAAGGCCTGCTTGGCGGACTGCTAGGTCCTGACGGTTTGGTCGGTGGCTTAGTCGATGGTCTTCTAGGTCCCGATGGTCTGGTCAGTGGACTACTGGGTGGCCTGTTAGGCGGTAACGAAGGCGGCTTGCCGATCGTTGGTTCCCTATTGGGTGACGAAGGCCTGCTTGGCGGACTGCTAGGTTCCGACGGATTGGTCGGCGGTTTACTGGGCGGCTTGCCGATTGTCGGCGTGCTGGTCGGCGGCGATTCAACCGGAGGTTCGGCGCTTGGTCTGGATGAGCTTCTGGGCGAAGACGGATTGATCGGTGGTCTTTTGGATGGTCTTCTGGGCGATGACGGACTGCTGGGTGGTTTGTTGGGCGGCGGCGAAAGCAGCACAGCCGACAGCGGCGCGTCCAACGGCGGGCTTCTTGGAATCCTGGTTTCAGATAACGGACTTCTGGGCGGACTCCTTGGCGGACTTCTGGGCTAATCACCCAAAAATAAATAAGCCCCTTTCGGGGCTTATTTGTCAAACAGACAACTCTCTTCTTACATCATCAAGTAATTAAGCTCGGCTTTTATAAATCCCGCGCTCTCAGATAAGCTTGCTCGGACACTTCAGTCCATTTCGAAACCTGATCCCTGAACGTTTGCTGCGAAGCCCACACTTTAGCTGCCAACGGATCCGCTTTTGCCTGCTCGTCCATCACCTGCTGGGCAATATTTTTCAACGCTTTCAGAACGTCATCCGGGAAGTGGCGCAACTCGACATGGTGTTTATTGATCAGGGTTTGCAAAGCCTGCTGATTACGGGCGGTATATTCGGACAACATATCGGCATTGGCAACTTTGATCGCATTACGCACGATGCTCTGCAAATCATCGGGTAATTCATTAAAGGCTTTTTCATTGATCATGCATTCCATGGTCGTTCCGGGTTCATGCCAGCCCGGCGTGTAGTAGAACTTCGCCGCCTTATAAAGACCGAAAGCCAAATCATTGTACGGACCAACCCATTCCGTCGCGTCAATCGCGCCGGATTGCAATGACGGGAAGATTTCCCCGCCCGGCAAAGTTACCGGAATTCCTCCGGCACGTTTGAAAACTTCGCCGCCCAATCCCGGGATGCGCATTTTCAGACCTTTCAAATCGTCGAGAGAATTGATTTCTTTATTAAACCAACCACCCATTTGTGTTCCGGAATTTCCGCCTGGATTCGGAATCAGCCCAAACGGCTTGTAAGCCTCTTCCCACAGCGCCATACCGCCGCCGTAATACAACCAGGCATTCATCTCCTGCGCCGTCAAACCAAACGGAACCGAAGAGAAGAACGCAGCCGATGGAATTTTTCCGGTCCAATAATATGCCCCCGCGTGGCCCAGTTGCGCATTTCCTTGAGAAACGGCATCGAATACCTCAAAAGCACCAACCAGCTCACCCGCGCCAAACACTTTGACCTTAATGCGTCCGCCTGACATTTCAGTGATTAAACGCGCGATGTTATTGGCGCCGGTTCCCAGCCCTGGAAAATTCTTTGGCCAGGTAGTGACCATCTTCCACTCAAAGGTTTTTTGCGGTGCGGATGCAACAGCCGCTGTGGTAGCCGTCTCATCTTTTCCGCATGCACTTAAAGCGGTTGCAGCCGTGGCACCGGCAATCGCCCCAATAAAATCTCTACGTTTCATATACTTCTCTCTGTTTTGGTTTTAAAGCAACTGCCCCATTTTAAGCAAAAAGCCGGGGCTGACAAATTTTTTCAAGCGGCCGAACTTTGCTCAGCTTTCGTCAGGCATTCCGATAGCCATCGGTGGCCGGCTCGGTTTAAGCACTGCAATTTCTGGCGAATATAGCGCTCAACGATTTTCCCGTGGGGAAAAATCAAAATGCTGTGCCATCGACTCATAAAACTCGCGATCACGATCGGATTCGGCAGGCGGCGTGTGAATCTGAATCGTGACATATTGATTGCCCGGCTCTTTTCCCAGTCCGCGACCTTTGATCCGCAATTTGGCACCGGACTGCGTACCGGCGGCAATCGCCATTTTGACCTTGCCTTTCAAAGTCGGAATTTCAACCTTGGCGCCCAAAGCAGCTTCCCAGGGAGTAACCGGCAAATCCAGGTAAACATCCTTACCGTCGACTCGATAGTTCGCATGTTTCTGCAGATTAATCTCAATGATCACATCCCCGGCTGGACCGCCGTTAAAACCATCGAACCCTTTCTCTTTCACGCGGATTTTCTGATCCTGTAGAACACCGGCAGGAATACGAACCTTCAATGGTTTGGTGTCGTAACTGTGGCTGGCCGAACGACCATTCCCCTGCATAACGTTAATCACCCGCTCGGCTCCCTCGATCGCTTCTTCCAGAGACAACAGAATTTTAACCACCTGATCTTCACCCTTCTGCGGCCGCGCCTGACGCTGCTGAAAACCACCCTGTTGACCGAAACCGCCAAACCCCTGAGCGCCTCCGCCGCCGAACATGGAACCGAAAATATCGCCCAAATCATCGGCGTTGAAACCGCCACCACCGAAGCCACCACCATAACCGCCGGCACGCTGCTCGTAATCGGAACCGAACTGATCATACATTGCACGTTTTTCAGCATCGCTCAAGGTTTCATAGGCTTCACTGATTTCCTTGAATTTTGCTTCGTCGCCGGTCGGCTTGTCAGGGTGATATTTGGCCGCCATTTTTCGATAGGCTTTTTTAATTTCCGCATCACTGGCGGCCCTTGAAACCCCTAAAATCGCATAGTAGTCTTTACTCATAACGTTCTGATCCGTTCCTTAATTCAATAATTGCCACTAACATAGGGGCGAAAACACGCTTTTTCAAGAGGGAACTCCGGCCTTCGTCAGGAAATTTCCGTCATTAAATCGTTGCAGATTGATCTACCGACTTCTTTTATAATTCCATATTCGCATTTACTTATCGCATCCAACGGCAGGAAGCCTCGTATGATATCCAATCCACAGCGCAAGGGAGAAGCTTTCGCTCTCAGCCTGACCGTTCTTGAAGCCTGGTTTCCGATTCTGGCGTCCTTCAGTGTTGCGGTACTCGGCGGATTGCACAGCTATTTTTACAGTTTGCTCGTTGCCACCGTCAGTCTGGGTATCTGGTGGGTGCTGCGTGGTAAGACACATCAATTAATGTATCGCCATGCATGGTTCAATCTGGGCATGACCAGTCTGTTTATTACCTGTCTGTTCGCCTTAACGTTTGTCGGTCTGGCTCATACCAGTGCCACCAACGTCGCGATTTTGCTCTTTCTGCAAATCCTTTTCAGTTATCTGTTTCTCGGACGCAGAGAGCAGGAAAAACTCAATCGCCTGCATCTGATCGGGGCGATGCTGATGACACTCGGGGCTTTGCTGGTTTTATTTCGAGGAGAGCTGAAACTGCAATTCGGCGATTTACTGGTTCTGCTGGCAGCCATGCTGGCCCCAATTGCCAACTTCTATCAGAAAAAAGCCCGCGCTCAGGTTTCCAGCGAAACCGTACTGCTGGTTCGAACCCTGATATCCCTGCCATTCGTCTATCTTCTTGCTGAATGGCTCGAGCCAACTCCTGATTGGCAGATGATTCAATCTCAACTGCTGTGGTTATTTCTCACCGGATTCACCACCCTGTCAATCGCAAAGATTTTATGGGTGGAAGCCATTCATCTTCTGCCGATTACCAAGGTTAATGCGCTTTTCGCTTTTTCGCCCTTAATGACGATGGGCCTCGCCTATCTGGTACTGAACGACGTACCGACTCTGTCACAAATTCTCGGCATGATTCCGATTTTAATCGGAGGCTATCTGATTACTCGCCGCTAAAACGGATGCATCCCGCCACAACAGAGAAGAGACAAAAAAACCCCGCTCTGCCGCAGCATAACGAGGTTGCATAAACCAAAACCGATGGCCTGAGAAAGTTCTGGCGTTGCGACACTCCAGAACTTATCAAAATCGATCAGGCCCATCAAAATTCATTTAAAATTTCATATTCAGATTCAACTTGAAATTGCGTCCTTGCCCCAGAGCATAACCCTTGTAGGTATCCAGGAAATCGACATAAGCCGTATCGAACAGATTCTCTACTGCAACATTCATAGCCAGTTGATACTTATGATCAACGCGAATCATGGTTGAATAACGCAGATTCCACAATGCATAAGCCTCGGTAGAAGCCCGACCGACCGACATCTGATCAAATTGCGAAAAAGGCTCATAAGCGCCCGCAGAATCCTTGGCCGCAACCAACCGGGTTTCCAGAGTCCATTTTTGCCGGGTCAATACATTTTGATCATCGGCCAGATAACTGTTTTTAATGAACAGATTATTCGCCGGAATCAACGGCAGCTCTCTGGATTGCTTCTGATCCCGTCCTTCAATCCACTCAAAAGCCAGACCCGACTGCCAATGGCGGTTCCAGTTGTGGTCCAGACTGAACTCAATACCGCGAATCGTTGCATCCGTTTGCTGCGCCCGCATTTCGGGGATCATTCCAGCTTGAGGGGCGCTGCTGGTCTGGTTCTCCGTGCAGACGCCCTTATCCTGGCCGGACTCGCTGCAACGATACTGCCCGGTATTGGCCAGATAAATATAGTTATCAACCCAGTTCTGATAAACCGTCGCAACCACCTGGGTTTCGGCACCGTTCCAGCGCAGAGAAAGATCGGTATTCAGAGCGGTTTCCGCTTCCAAATCCGGATTGCCCAATTGATAAGCCTGAACACCGCCATGCTCGCCACCGGCATAGAGTTCAAAAATACTCGGGGCACGAAACCCTCGTGCGATGTTTCCGGCCAGGCTCCAGTTGGAGTTCAAGTGGTAAGTCGCGCCCAGTGAACCGGACCAGACGGCAAAACGGCGCTCGTTATTAGCCGCATCGAACACGCCCGCATCGACAAAATGTTTATTATTGCCATCAAGTGGCGCATCGACGTGATACCAGTCGTAACGGGCACCGAACTGCACCAGCCACTGATCGTAATCCGCTTCTTCAAACAGGTAAATCGCCTGTTTATCGACATCCGCGCTCGGGGTCAAGTGTCCTGAAAGCAGGCGCTGTTGCTTATCCGTGAATTCAAAACCGATTTCTCCTTCAAAATCGCCAAACTTCGGATGCTCCGCAGCAAATTTCCAATCGTCGCGCTTGACCTTGAGCTGCAAATACTCCGGCGTTCCCTTATCCTGTTTCATCGATTCATACGGCAGATCATGCGAGGCTTCACGCTCGTTCTCCGTATGCACCCATGACGGTTTCAACACCCAGTCTCCGACAAAGACTTCCGAAGTAAGCTGGGTTTCCCGATTCGCGAGAGTCTGCCCGGTCGCCAAAGGCTGGAAAGTGCTTGCCGGCGTCGCGGCACTGATGCCCAGATAGTTCTGCTTGGCTTCCCAGACACTGTGACGCAGAGTCACCGTTCCCCAGTCCTGCTGCCACCCCAAACCGATATTACCGGCCCGGTTTTCGAAATTCGTGAAAGGGACTTTTCCAACAAAAAGCGGCCGATTATCCGCAGGAGAATTCGGCGTCGGACTGGAAGCCTGCTCTTCGTTCGGAACATCAAAATCGTCCCCGTCGCGGAGACTGATCCCCGCAGTAATAGCAAATTCCGAAGAACCGGCGCCAACCTTCACCCCCAGATGGTTTTCGTTGTTATTGCTGGCGTGCGACAAATCCACCTCACCGAAGGGCGTCAGGTCAAACGGCATCGGATCAGAAAGTACATTGACAACGCCGCCCAGGGCTTCAGAGCCGTACAAAACACTCTGCGGGCCGCGTACCACTTCAATCCGTCCGGCTAAATACGAATCAACATTCGGAAGATGACGCGTTCCATACGCCTGGTAATCGGTTCCGGCACCGTTGGACAGAATTTTCACTCGTTCTCCGGTCATACCTCGAATCACTGGCTTGCCCGCTTGAGAGCCGGCACTTAGATTGTTCACTCCCGGCAGATCCGCCAGCATCCCGCCAAGCGACCCGCTGTCCAGCGCCTGTTTTTCCTCGCCGGAAATGGCATTGATCTGAGAAGGAACATCAAACGCATCGTGTTGATGGATTGGGGAAGCCGAAACCGTAATATCCTCCAGCACGGTTGAGGCTTCTTCGGCCTGGACAAATGTCGGCATACCTCCGGCAATGATCATTGCCAGCGTTAATTGTTTCAATTTCATGGGTTTTCCTATATCGCATAAATTTCAGTCATGCCGGCCACCGTATAGAATTCTCTCGCTGAATTCCGAATAGCCCGGTCAGTTTGATTATTTGCAGCCGGATAAAGACGGCGGCGCTCTCACCGGGTAATTACGGGCAACGATGAAATAAACGCAGAAAACATAAAAAACCGGTTTGAAATGAACCACTTTCTCCGACAGAACCCTCAAGCGGAAAAACGGCGTGTCAATACGGGGATCGACCATCTGTTCAAAGGCACCACAAAACTCGGAGTGCCCGTGAAAAGGGTGGATTTCGGCGTGAATAGTCCCTGAAAACTGCGTAAACAAAAATAGCCAGAAAACCAGCAGCCAGCGCGTTACGGGCAGACCATGCCGATTGGCCGCACTCTGATTGCGCACATGAAAGAAAGAAGAAATAATGGTCGTTCTCATAGCGGAAATGATCCGTAAACTCCTGCCGGATTTTCGGCAAGCCGAAGTTTTGAAATTCAAATTTACTTTACCGGATAAAACCCGCCATGATGTGCCGTTTCGGGAACGGCACTTCCTTAAGAACCGGCAGGAAGAGTCAACAGATTCCGAACGGATCTTTAGGGCGCTTCATTCAGCAAAGCATCGATTTTCTGTACGGTATCTTGCGCCATCCAATCGGTGGCGCCGAACAAGGCATAGCGGATTTCACCTTTTCTATCGACAACATAAGAACTCGGGTAAGCAAAAATTTTCCACGCTTTAACTGCTTCTCCATGCTGGTCCAACAAAATCGGGAAATTTACCGGGTGTTCCGCCTTAAACGCATCAATAGCACGGGCCTCTTCACCAAGGTTCACGGCCAGAATTTCAAAATCACGAGCCGGATAACGACGCTTCAAATCCGCCATGGAGGGCATTTCATGCACGCAGGGCGGACACCAGCTTGCCCAGAAATTTACCAGCACAACCTTGCCCTTCAGTGCATCCAGATCATGGAGTCGATTCTGCAGATCAAAAAGCTTCAGTTGCAGCGCCTGATCTCCCCGGTAAGGTAGCAGACTCAAACTCGCTTTCTTTTCAGTCACGGCCGCTTTCGCTCGCAGCGCTTCAGCATTCAATAAAGGACGCGGTTGCGAGAGATAAGGAAGCTGCAGACGCATGGCGGTCAAAATCTGCTGCTCCAGCTTCAAGGCCGCCTGACGCTCAACGCCCATTGAATCCCCACGAAAATAGAAACGATCGCGGACTTTCGGCAATAATCGAATAAACACATCACTGCCGCCTTTTTCAAGGCGCTGTCCCAGCTCCGCCAGCCGCCATCGCCAGGGGGAAAGCTCGGATTGAAAAATACTCACGCTCAGATTTGCCGCATCGACCTGCGGCCAGTAAACCGCGGCTTCGCCCGGCTGGGGTGTCTGCACATACAGATTCGGGTTCAGCAAAATCACGCCAGGTGCCGACTCCGCACCGTTCTCTGCTCTGGAAACCAGCCCCTGCAAGGCGAGTTTGGCCGCCCGATTTGCCGCCACGATCCAGACGGGAACGCCATCCTCCGCTGCACGATCGATAAATGTCTTCACCCAAGCGGTGGGAATTCGCTCCAATGCCGACGGCGTCGGAGCCGCAAACAGAGCCTCATAAAAATCCACTGTCCAGCTTTCAATTCCCCGATGACTCAAACGCTCGGCAAGCCGTTTCTCCTGCGGAAGCAGTCCATATTCGGAAGGCAACCATAACAGACGCGCTTTGCGAGGCGCGGACGCAGCCAGAAGCTGCCACGAAATTTCCGCTTCCGCCACATGAATACTGTGCGTCTGCCATGCATTTGCATTCGTATTCGTATTCGCCTGCACCGGCAAGGACAGCAGAAAAACTGCTATGATCGCTATCAGGCGGTCAGAAAAACGCCAGAGGAAAGAACGAAAAGGTTGCATCATTCAGCAGTGTCTTTTGATTTGGCCGAGGATTTAAACAACCACACCACCACAAAATGCAGTAAAAAACTGATTGCCAGAGTACCGCCGGCAACCCAACCGATATGATCCAAAGCCCAGGCCGACCATCCCATAATTATTGATTCCTTTTTTCCAGTTGCGTCAAATCAAGGCGTGAACGTTCGTCAAACAGCCGTTTCAGAGTTAAACGCACAGCGATCAGTGTACCGAGACTGGTGGAAGCCGCAATCAGAAACATAATCATTATCTGATATTTTACAGCTTCCATCGGGTCTGCTCCGGCAAGAATCTGCCCGGTCATCATTCCCGGAAGCGAGATAATTCCCGCTGCGACCAGCGTATTCAAGACCGGAATCATTGCGGCGTGCAGACTTTGCTGCTTAATAAACTGCATCGACTGCGCAGCGCTAAACCCAAGCGCCAGTTGTGCTTCAACCTTTGCTTTAAGCTGAACGCTGTTACGCGTCATATTATCCAGCCCGAGACCGATTGCCGTCATGCTGTTGCCAAGCAACATCCCCAGCAGCGGAATAGCGTATTGCGGCTGATACCAGGGGTCCGGCTGAATGACCATGGTCAGAACACCGATCAGTAGCAGTAGCGAGGTAAAGGAAAGAGACAGAACGCCGATCATTATGCCACTCCAGCGCGTGAACCGATACTGCTGACGCTTGGTGATTTCATAACCAGCCGCGGAAAGCATCACCAGCGCCACCAGTGCCATCCAAATCCAATGCTCTGCATAAAAAACCCAACTCAGCCAGACGCCCATCAACAACAGTTGAAGCGTCATGCGCAAGTTAGCCCACCAGAACTGCTTGACCCGATCAAAACCATTAAGCCATAACAGCACCCCCAAAATAACAACCAATAGCGACAAGGTTGCCAGATCCCAGTAACCGATCAGAATCATAATGCTTCCCCTTGTCGGCCGCCATCGAATCTCAGATGACAATTGTCACTCATCATCCGTTCAATCTGCTGCTCAGAGTGCGATATCCACAAAATTGCCGCCTGTTTCTCCGAACGTTCCAGATAATCTCTCAGCAGGTTTTCTGTCCGAAGCGTACTTTCCGCATCCAGGTTAGCGGTAATTTCATCCAGAAGTAAAACCTGCGGCTGATATTGCAAACCGCGCAACAGAGCCAGTCGCTGTTTCTCCCCGCTGGAAAGATCGTCCGGGTTCTTCTGCCAAATCGAAACATCCAATCCCAGCTGTTCCAGAGCGTTTTCATCCGGCTGACTTTCAAAATGCGCCTCAACCCGATCACTCCACCAAGCGGTTTCCGCCGAAAAATACATCACTTTTCGGCGCCAGCTTTCCGCAGACATCGCGTTCATCGATTGCCCTTGTAAACGGGCGCTACCGGAATGCACCACCAGGTCGGCCAATGCTTTCAGAAAACGCGATTTTCCGCTCCCCGACACTCCGGACAACATCCAGACCTGCCGATTGCAAACCCGCAAATCCACCGCTTCCGGCATGCCATCAGTCAACAGACCGTCGATACGAAGCAGCTCCGGTCCCATATCACGATCCATCTCTATCCCTTTTTCTCCAAATTCGCATAAGCGGCCACCAGCCATTTACTTCCCGCGTGAGTGAAATTCACCTGAATTCGCGCATGATCGCCACTTCCTTCAGTATTCAAAACCATGCCTTCACCGAACTTCTGGTGAAATACCCGTTCGCCGACGGAAAAACCACTGACATTTTCGGCCGTAAACGCCTGTCGTAAACTCGATTCCATAGCGCCACCCAAGGTCGGCTGCATAGAACCCGACATACGGACATACTGCAAACAATCCTCCGGCAATTCTTTAATAAACCTTGAAGCCATCGGGAAAAATTCCGAGCCATGCAAACGACGGCGATTGGCGAAGGTAATGATCAACTGCTTCTCAGCACGGGTAATACCGACATACGCCAGACGGCGTTCTTCCTCCAACCGTGAGGCATCTTCCAACGACTGTTGAGAAGGGAAAAGCCCTTCTTCCACTCCGACCATGAATACTAGCGGAAACTCCAATCCTTTGGCCGAGTGCAATGTCATCAACTGCACACAAGACTCCCAGGCATCAGCCTGCTGTTCCCCAGCCTCCAGTGCCGCTTGCGCCAAAAAATCCGCCAGAGGAGAAGTTATTTCCTGATCTTGTGCAATCACTTGCGAACTTTCCGCTTCTTCACTCGGAATCCCCGGCAAACTCTCACTGCGGGTAAATTGACTGGCGGCATTAATCAATTCATCCAGGTTTTCCAGCCGTCCCTGCCCCTGTTCGCTGCGATCTTTTTCGAAATGCGCCTGCAACCCCGATGCTGAGATGACTTTAATAAACTGATCCTGCAAACCTAAATCGCCGCTTTCTTGAGCCAGAAAATCAATCAAATCCAAAAACTGCGCAACCGCCGTCTTGGCACGGGCGGTCAATCCGTTCTGCACCAGTTTTTGTGCGGCCCGCCACATGGAAATCTGTTCATACCGCGCCAGATCACGAATTGCATCGGCGGTCTTCTGACCGATGCCGCGCGGCGGCTGGTTATAAACCCGCTCAAAAGCAGCATCGTCATCCCGGTTAAGAATCAACCTCAGATAACCAAGAACATCTTTGATTTCCGCACGATCGTAGAAGCGTAAACCACCATAAACCCGGTATGGAATCTGTGCCTGCATCAGAGCCTGCTCCATCATCCGCGACTGTGCATTGGAGCGATACAACACCGCAATTTCATTTCGACTGCCGCCTTGTTCGCACCACGCTTCGATTTGCTGAGAGACATAACGCGCTTCATCCAAATCGTTAAAGGCTTCGTACACCTTGATCGGCTGCCCTTCTTCGCCTGCGCTCCATAACTGCTTGCCCAGACGCGAACTGTTATTGGCAATCAAACAGTTGGCCGCTTTCAAAATCAACCCGGTTGAGCGATAGTTCTGCTCCAAACGCACCGTTTTAACACCACTGAAATCATTGGTGAACTGATGAATATTCTCCACTTTGGCGCCGCGCCATCCGTAGATCGATTGGTCATCATCGCCAACGACAAACAATTTACCGGTCGCGCCCGCCAGCACTCTCAACCAGGCGTATTGCAAACTGTTGGTATCTTGAAACTCGTCAACCAGAATATGCTTGAAACGACTTTGATAATGCGCCAGCACCATTGGTTGCTTCAGCCACAATTCGTGCGCTCTTAAAAGCAATTCCGCAAAGTCCACCAACCCGGAACGCTGGCACTGCTCTTCATAAACTTGATAAATTTCCACCATTTTGGCAACGAACGGATTGTGCCCGACATCGATATGGTGCGGCCGTCGGCCTTCTTCTTTCTCACCGTTAATAAAGGCCTGCACCTGTTTGTGCGGCCATTGCGCTTCATCCAGTTCCAGACTTTTCAGAAGGCGCTTGATCAAACGTTTTTGATCGTCCGAATCGAGTACTTGAAAATCCTGAGGCAGTTTCGCCTCCCGATAATGCTGGCGCAACAGACGATAGGCGATACCGTGGAAAGTACCAAGCGTGATACCGTTGGCACTCTGACCGATCATCGCTTCGACACGGCCGCGCATTTCATTGGCGGCCTTGTTGGTAAAGGTCACCGCCAGAATATTGTACGGAGAGAACCCCATTACTTGGGTCAGCCAGGCAATCCTATGCACCAGTACACGGGTTTTTCCGCTACCGGCTCCGGCCAGAATCAACGCATGAGTGTCATCCAGAGTGACAGCTTCACGCTGTGCATCGTTTAAATCGTTTAATATAAAAGAAATATCCATCTAAAAATCGGCCTTGGCGGCGCTGTAACAACACCGTTTCTTGAAATTTGTCATATTTGAGTCATACTTTTTGAATGCATATTATCCTACGATAATTCGGTCCTTATTTGTCGCCTTTCAAATTGATCGGTAACAATTCAACTTTAAAGATCGGTTTCAGCAATCACTGCACTCTGACGAAGAGTCGGAAACGGCGGAAAAAAGAAACAAAATTTTAATGTTGACAAGGGTTGCTATTTAAAATGCAATAATGTAATAATTAACAACATTCTATTTGGTCTAAGGCCCAAAAACGGATTCAACCCCGCAAAGCGGTGAAAAATTCGGCACCAAATATTCAAAAATAGTTCCATACGAGACTCCCACCCTATTAAATCCTTTTAGCTGACGACAGCAAGCCAACTTAGGTACGGGTGTATTCGTGTATAAAACAAAAGAGTAGGAGAAATCATGATTTCAACCAGCGATGCAAACTTTGAAACTGAAGTTTTACAGTCTGATATTCCGGTTCTAGTAGACTTCTGGGCGGAATGGTGCGGACCTTGCAAAATGATTGCACCGATCCTTGACGAGATCGCCGGCGAATACGAAGGCCGAGTCAAAGTTGCCAAACTAAACATCGATGAGAACCCGTCTACTCCGCCTAAATACGGCGTTCGCGGCATTCCGACCCTGATGTTGTTCAAAAACGGTGAAGTCGACGCAACTCAAGTAGGCGCACTTTCTAAGTCTCAATTGAACGCTTTCTTAGACGGCAACCTATAAATCCCTCTGCCCGGGCAACATCACAAGCGCCCGGGAGCATTACCTGTCTTCTTTTAAAAATCAACAGATTCCGATTTAAACAATTAGACGCTTCTTTTCAAAGCCAAACCCACAACCATCCATTACATACAAAACGACTATGCATTTACTTGATTTAAAAAAACAATCCGCCGCCAAACTATTGGATTTAGCTGCCGGAATGGGTTTAGAAAACCTCGCTCGCCTGCGTAAGCAAGATATCATCTTCGCCATCTTGAAAGAACATTCGAAACAGGGTGAAGACATCTACGGCGAAGGCGTTCTGGAAATTCTACCCGATGGGTTTGGCTTTTTAAGATCCGGAGACGGCTCTTATCTGGCCGGTCCGGATGATTTATATGTTTCGCCAAGCCAGATTCGCCGTTTCGGCCTGCGCAAAGGGGACACTATCCAAGGCAAAATCCGCCCGCCTAAAGAAGGTGAGCGCTATTTTGCTCTGCTCAAAGTCGAAAAAATCAACTTTGAAGATCCCGATATCGCACGCAAGAAAATCGCCTTCGAAAACCTGACGCCGCTACACGCCAACGAGCGCCTGCGCATGGAAATCGGTAACGGCTCTACCGAAGACATTACTCCACGTATCATCGATATCGCCGCCCCGTTCGGTAAAGGACAGCGTGGATTGATCGTCGCGCCGCCGAAATCCGGTAAAACCGTGATTCTGCAACAGATGGCACAATCCATCGCTGAAAACTACCCGGACAGCTACCTGATTGTATTGCTGATTGATGAGCGTCCGGAAGAAGTAACCGAGATGGAGAGAACCGTGAAAGGCGAAGTAATCTCTTCAACGTTTGACGAACCGGCCACTCGACACGTTCAGGTGGCGGAAATGGTTATCGAAAAGGCCAAACGACTGACCGAACACAAAACCGATGTTGTTATTCTTCTGGATTCGATTACTCGTCTGGCTCGTGCTTACAACACGGTCGTTCCGGCTTCTGGGAAAATACTTACCGGTGGTGTCGACGCCAACGCTTTACACCGTCCAAAACGCTTCTTCGGTGCAGCACGTAATATCGAAGAAGGCGGCTCTCTGACCATTATCGCAACTGCGCTGGTCGACACCGGCTCCAAAATGGACGAAGTCATCTTCGAAGAGTTCAAGGGAACCGGTAACATGGAACTGCACCTGTCGCGTAATATCGCGGAAAAACGCACCTTCCCGGCCATCAACCTGACCAAGTCGGGTACTCGTAAAGAAGAATTGCTGATGGATCAGGACGAGCTGCAGAACATCTGGGTACTGCGTCGATTCCTGCAATCAATGAACGAAATCGAAGCGATCGAAACCTTAATCGATCAGATGAAAGTCAGCAAAACCAATGCTGATCTGTTCGATGCGATGAAACGCTAAGATTTTAATTAGACTCTTGAAGAAAAAGACTTGCATTTCAGTAATTAATCAATATAATGCATTTTCTTTTGAAAATTAAACATTAATGGACCGTCATCATGAAAGCAGACATTCATCCAGAATATAAGGAAGTAGTTTTCCAAGACATCTCTACTGGTGAAACTTTCCTAACACGTTCTACTATTGAAAAAACTTCTGGCGAAACCATTACTCTAGACGGTAACGAATATCCGCTAGTTCGTATTGAAGTTTCTAGCGCCTCTCACCCTTTCTACACTGGTAAGCAAACTCTTGTAGATACCGAAGGTCGTGTTGAGAAGTTCAAGCAAAAGTTTGGACGTCGTTAATCGAAAAATCTCCTTTTTCGATTTCCCGAAAACGCGCCGCAGAGTTCTCTCTCGGCGCGTTTTTGTTTTCCCCTCTTTTTTCCGCCTGCATAATTGCTTAAACTCATCAGTTAAAAAGCCGATAGATACTTTACCCCCTTGTAAACCCGGTTTTCTTAAAAGGAGTTTTTATGGCCATTCGCCGCTTACTGCCCAGCATACTACTCAGCGCCATACTCGCAAGCAGTTCACTCAATGTCTATGCATCTAGCTGCGACGCCGAACAGATCGATTTATGGGCCCGTGCCGAAGTAGCTTTGAGCGGCGATCATCTGATTGTCCAAGGGAAGAAGGTCAAACTTGCCGGAATCTACGCGCCGCGCCGCGCCAAACAACAGAAATTCTCCTCACCTGCCGACCCGCTGGCCAAACAGGCTCAAAACCATCTCAATCGCCTTCTGGCGGAACACCAAAACGAAATCGGGGTCGAGTACGATCAGACCAAGGTCGACAAATTCGGACGGCAGCTGGTGCATCTTTTTTTTAAGGACGGCAGCAATGTTGCAGAGCAGATGCTTTCCGCCGGTTTCGCCCTGCGCGCGCCCGATCAAGGGAATCTTAAACATCAGAGCTGTTACAAAAGCGCCGAAAAACGCGCACGTCAGAACCGTTACCAGATTTGGGATTTCCTTACCCGGTATCCCGACCGGCATTTCCCGCTGATTGAAAGCCAAGATATCCGCGCCGAAGACGAGGGCTATCGCATTGTTCGCGGACAAATCGCGGACGTACTTAAATCAGACAAATACTATATCCTCAATTTCGACACCACAGGCATCCGCATCCCCGAACGCGCCTGGGCAAAATTCGATTGGCAAAAACTTCAGGAACTCAAAGGCCGGACCATCGAAGTTCGAGGTTTCGTCAGTCACTACAAAACCGCTATGTATATGATTATCGAAGAACCTTTCGCTTTCGATGTCTTTGCACCCTGAATCGGTGCCCTTCCTTAAAACTAAGTTCATACTCTCCAGTTCGAAAAGTTTTCTAAATCAATGCCTTTAAGCTAGAATAGTTCCCTTATTTTCGATTCGATAACCAAATAATATAAAGGGCCGAGGAATGGCAGCACTACAAAACGATCGCTTTTTACGCGCTTTACTTAAAGAACCGGTAGATCGCACTCCGGTATGGATGATGCGTCAGGCTGGACGTTACCTTCCTGAATACCGCGCAACACGTAAACAAGCCGGCTCGTTTATGGACCTGTGCCGCAATAAGGAACTGGCCTGTGAAGTGACTCTGCAACCACTTGAACGCTTTCCGCTGGATGCCGCCATTCTATTCTCTGATATTCTGACCATTCCGGACGCAATGGGTCTGGGACTGCGTTTCGAAACCGGTGAAGGTCCTGTTTTCGACAAGCCGGTTCGCACAATGGCGGATGCAAAAAAACTGTATGTTCCGGATATGGGATCGGATTTAGGCTACGTCATGGATGCTGTCAGCACCATTCGCAAAACCTTGGACGGTCGAGTACCGCTGATCGGTTTTTCCGGCAGCCCTTGGACTCTGGCAACTTACATGGTCGAAGGCGGTTCCAGCAAAACCTATTCAAAAATCAAAGCGATGATGTACGACGAACCGGCGACTTTGCACCACATTCTGGATGTTCTGGCCGATTCGGTCATTGCTTACCTGAACGCACAGATCGAAGCCGGCGCTCAGGCCGTTCAGATTTTCGACACCTGGGGCGGCGTACTGACGCCACGCGACTATAAAGAATTCTCGCTACGCTATATGCACAAAATCGTTGATGGTCTGAAACGCGAAAACGATGGCCGTAAAGTTCCGGTCATTCTTTTCACCAAAGGCGGCGGCCAGTGGTTAGAAGCCATGGCGGAAACCGGCTGCGATGCGCTTGGTCTGGATTGGACCACCGATATCGACGAAGCGCGCGCCCGCGTCGGTGACCAGGTCGCACTGCAAGGAAACATGGACCCGAGCATCCTGTACGCATCTCCGGAACGAATCCGCCAGGAAGTCGCCTATATCTTGGAAAAATTCGGCACGGGCTCCGGCCATGTGTTCAATCTTGGCCACGGCATCCATCCGGAAGTCAAACCGGAACACGCTGAAGCCTTTATTAAAGCCGTGGTAGAGTTAAGTCCCAAATACCATGCTTAACACAAACACCATCCGCTGAATAAAAAACGCCCGAATGAATGATCCATTCGGGCGTTTTTGATTTCAGACAGACAAGATACCAAGAGCGACTTTTCACTCTCGCATCGCAGCCTTACAATGCTTTGAACTCTTCCGGCATATCGATATCTTCATCACTAAACAAGAACTTCTGCATTTCTTCCAGCAGAAAGCTGCGCGCTTTCGGATCAAGGCTCGACAAACGATATTCATTGATCAAAATGGTCTGCTGTGCCAACCACTGCTTCCATGCTTCTTTAGAGACGTTGTGATAGACCCTTTCGCCCAACTCGCCCGGAAACGGGGGAAAATCCAATCCATCCAGCTCTTCTCCCATTTTCACGCATTGCACTTTTCTTGACATGCTTTACTCCTTAACCAAGCCGTTGCAAATTTAATAAGTTTAATAAGCCTGCAACTGTTCCAATAATGTCTGTACCGGCGCCGGCAAGCCGAAACGCCCCGCTCTCAAAGCGGACAGTTCGATCCACAACCTGGCTGTTTTCAAATCCAAAGCAGCGTATTCAGGCTGCGCCTCTTTTACCTCGTTACCGCACGCGGCCTCGCAATACACCGGAGTAATATCCAGATGGTAATGCGAAAAAGTATGACGGAATGTTTCCCATTTTAACAAACTTGAGTCGCCACCCAACTTTGATTGCGCAATTTCCTCGCAAGCCTTCCAATCGGATACCTGAGGAAACGCCCACAGACCTCCCCAGATGCCATTTTGAGGGCGTTGTTCCAACCAAAGACGATTCTCCCGATCACGCAGAATCAACAAAAAAGCCTCTTTAACCGGCTTGGCTTTCTGCGGTTTGCGCACCGGCAGCTCAAGCACTTTCTGCTGCGCAAATGCCTGACAATCGCTCTGCAGCGGACAAACGTCGCATTTCGGCTTTGTCCGCATGCAAACGGTTGCACCCAAATCCATCATCGCCTGAGTGTAGTCGCCAAACCGGCTCACCGGGGTCAAAGCTTCCGCCCTGAGCCACAAGCGCTTTTCGGTTTCCTTCTCGCCGGGCCAGCGATCAACCGCATCATAGCGTGCCAGCACCCGCTTTACATTTCCGTCCAGGATGGCATATCGCCGCCCTTGAGCAATCGACAGAATAGCTCCCGCCGTCGAACGGCCAATCCCGGGCAGATCAACCATTTCTTCAAAGGTCGTCGGAAAAACGCCATCATAACGATCTCGGATCACTTGCGCCGCTTTATGCAGATTTCGACCACGCGCATAGTATCCCAAACCGGCCCAGTGAGCCAGAACACTCTCCTGCTCCGCATTCGCCAGTGTTTCAAGCGTCGGAAAACGCTGCATGAATTTCAGATAATAAGGGATTACCGTTTTTACCTGAGTCTGCTGCAGCATGATTTCCGAAACCCAGACACGATAGGCCGTTTTATCTTCCTGCCAGGGTAAATCGTGACGACCATACAGATCGAACCATTCTAATAACTTTTCAGCAAAAGTCGCTGCATTTAATGCTTTTTTCATTCTACTTTTCTAAAATTAACAAAGTGCTACCGCGCGTTAAATAACCTGACCAAAGACAAATTCCGGTATACTATGCTCGAATTTCAAGCCCTTAGATTGATTAAAACAGTCGACAACATAATCGACACTGAATGATAAGACATCCTATGCACGATTCAAACACTTCCAACGACTCCTCAAACGAAAATACCTTCTCCAGACGCATCAAAAGTTTCGTTCTGCGTCAGGGTCGCTTAACCGCATCCCAGCAAAAAGCACTGGATGACCACTGGGAGCAATTCGGCTTAAACATCGAAAACGGTTTGCTGAATTTTACGGAAGTATTTGGAAGGGAAGCGCCGACCATCGTCGAAATCGGTTTTGGGATGGGAACCAGCCTGGCGGAAATGGCCCAGGCCAATCCGCACAACAACTATATCGGAATCGAAGTTCATCGACCGGGAGTCGGCGCCCTTTTGAAACTGATCGAAGAAAAGCAACTGAGCAATGTCCGGGTCTTTAACCATGATGCGATTGAAGTGCTGGAGCAGTGTATACCAAAAGATGCGCTGAACGGCGTTTATCTGTTCTTTCCCGACCCGTGGCATAAAAAACGCCACCACAAACGGCGCATCGTTCAGCCGGAATTTGTTCAGGTTCTGGCAAGTCATTTGAAAGTCGGCGGTCAGTTTCACATGGCAACCGATTGGGAAAACTACGCCGAGCATATGATGGAAGTTATGACTTCGGCAGGGAATTTCAGCAACATCAGCGGCCAGGGCCAATTTACTCCACGCCCGGACTATCGACCTCTGACCAAGTTCGAACAACGCGGACACCGTTTAGGGCACGGCGTCTGGGACCTTATTTTCGAGAGAGTTTGAAGATTGCGGTTGCGTCGCTGCCGGTTCCGGCAAACGACGTACGCCTAAGCTATTACCGTCCCACTGCCAGGCAAATGCGCCGTCAATCACTTTATCCTGATCAATCTCCTGATGGATTTCCAGCGGAACCCCTAATTGCTCTGACCACTGTGAAAATTTCAAATTCTTGGCAGAAAGCGTCCCGCGCAAATCGGTCAAAGCCCCCAGCTGCCCGGCAAAGTCCATCATTAAATGGCTATCCAAAGCTCTGATTGACACTCCCTTACCGGCCAGATTCTGATTCATGGCGTCCAGAAGCAGATGTTCCCCCGAAGTTGCCAAGCGTACATCCGGCACTCGATAAGTCTCCGGCAAATGGATTTTGAACATGCCGTCCCAATCATCGAACTGCCACTCATAAAAGCGATTCTGAATTAACATGCGGCTGTTAAGGCGAAAGTCCAAAGAACGCGGCGACAGGCTATTGCTGTAATTGAAACTCATACTGATGTCAAAAGGCTGGCCAATTCGGGCATCGAAGGACAGAAAATCGATTTTATCGATTTTCGCTTCGAACTGATGACGCTCGTCCAACAGTCTGAAGCTGCCGTTGCGCACCATCAGACTGTCAAAACTCAACCCATGCAGAAAATTCGCCTTTGCCGTACTCTCTCCCGAACTGCGAGCAACCGCATATTTCAGTGACGCCGTTTCCCGGGCCGGATAGAAAATCGCCAGAGTATTTTCCCCACCACCTTGCAACCAACGGCTCAACCAGGGTAAATTCTGCCAATTGTTGCCGTTTTCGGATCGAATTAAGTTCAGTTTCGGGCTAACCAGTTCAAGACTGAGAATATGCACATCCCGATGCAATAACCAATCCAGCAACGAAAATTCGATTCGAGCCTGCTTGAGAGACAACAGGTTCTCTTCTTTGAATCCCTCCGGATTTTTTAACGCCGCCGAACCGATATTCAAACGCAACGGCATGACCGACACATCGATTGAGCCGCTGATTTTCAAATCCAAGCCACTGATCTGCTTTACTTCAGCCTCAATGTCCGCCTTGTAGCGATTGAAATCCATCCAGTTAATGACTGCGGAAAAAGACAAAAAGACGACAATTGGCAAAATCACCAATATCAACAAGCTTCTCTCTAACCAAAAAAACAGACGTCGCATGAATCTTTCTTACCCTAAACCCGCAATACACGGCAAGCTAATCATCCAAAAACAGCTCGACCATATCATTCAAATAACGCTTTCCCAGCTCACTTAGATGCAAACGCCCATCTTGCAAAGCATCGGAATGCAGCCAACCGTTTTGCCGCATTTTCTGCAAATGCGGCTCTATTGACTCTATCGGCAGACCGGCGCGTAACTCAAACAGCGACAAATCAATGCCATCCTGCAAACGCAAAGCATTCAGCATAAATTCAAAGCGCAGATCCCCGGCATCCGGTTCATGCAAACGACCGTTTTGTCCCGTTCCGATCATCTGCACATAACCGCCCGGCGAAGCCGGCATCTGAGTTCGCAATACTCGCCCCTCCGCCGGCAAAGTCAGTTTACCGTGGGCCCCGGCTCCCAAACCGACGTAATCGCCAAACTGCCAGTAATTCAGATTATGCTTCGCCCGACGCCCTTTTTTCGCATAAGCCGATACCTCATAATGCTGATAACCGGCTTCGGCAATCAAGGCCTGACAGGCCTCCTGCATCGTCCAGGCTTCGTCCTGATCCGGTAAAATCGGCGGCTGTTTATAGAAAGGCGTGTTCGGTTCCAGCGTCAGCTGATAATGCGACAGATGTTCCGGCTCCAACTGAATCGCCTTACTAACGTCGTCGAGCGCTTGCTGCACATTCTGTTGCGGCAAAGCAAACATCAGATCCAGATTGATATTGGCAAACCCCGCCGCGCGCGCAGCCTCATAGGCTTTCATTGCCTCCAAAGAGGAGTGAATGCGCCCGAGCGCCGACAGTTTGGAATCGTCAAAACTCTGCACCCCCATGGACAAGCGATTGATGCCTGCCTCGTGAAAACCGGCAAATTTGCGATAATCCACAGTACCGGGATTCGCTTCAAGGGTAATTTCAATTTCCGGGCCGAACCCCAACAGGGCACGCAGTTGAGACATAAAATCCTGCAGACCCGCTTCCGACATCAGGCTTGGCGTACCGCCGCCGAAAAAAATCGACGAAATCGGGCGCCCCCAAATCAACGGCAATGTCATTTCCAGCTGACGGATCATCGCCTTTAAATAAGCCGCTTCATCCGTATCTGCTCTGGCCTTGTGCGAATTGAAATCGCAATACGGGCATTTCTCGATACACCAGGGGAAATGCACATACAGAGCAAGCGGCAGCGGTTCGCGAAAATTCATTGCGAACTCTCCTCAAACTGGCGGCGATTAAGCTCGATAAACACCTTATGTTGCCAGATACTGAACCAGAGTACCAAGGCCGTCGCCAGCATAATTCCCTGAGACAACGCCATCAAAAACAAGCTGTGATGTACATGGGGAACCACCAGCGCCGCAACCAAACCGGCCGTTCCCATCTGAAACAAACTCTGAACGGAAGCCGCCATGCCGCGCTTATTCGGTAAACAATCGAGAGCCAGAATACTCAAACCGGGGTTGGCCAAAGCAAAACCGAGCGAATACAACACCAGCGGAGCAATCACCCAGAAAATCCCCGGAGCGATCAAGCCCTCCAGAAGCAGGTTTGCAGCCACGGCCATAGCACCCATTCCAAGTGCAATCGTCACCAAGGCCTTAGCACTTAACCGATGCGAGAAGCGGTGCGACAGCATCGATCCGACCAAAATTCCGGACACGACCGGAACGAAAAACCGCCAAAAGTCCTCTTCCTGTAAATGCAGATGATCAAAAATCAGGCTGGCCGAAGAGGCAACATACACAAAAAATCCGCCGATCAACAATCCTTGCAGAACCACCAGCCTGAGAAAAACCGGGTGTCTTAGACTGTGCGCATAAGAGACCAGCAAATCTGCCGGACGAATCGACTGCACAGTATGCGGCGGCTGCGTTTCGGGAATTTTAACCGCAAAAAACAAACCGATTAGTAGAGCGTAGCCGCCCAGAAAGTAAAACACCGAGCGCCACCCGCTGTGAACCTCAAGCCATCCGCCAATGATCGGCGCGATCGCCGGAGCAACCGTAAACAGCATCATCACCAAAGCGATCGCTTTTTGCGCCTCCGCCCCCTGAAAATAATCGCGAATCATTGCTCGACTGGCGACAACACTCCCGGCAGCCATGACGCCCTGCAAAGCTCGTCCGATCAATAACCAGTGATAATCCATTGCCAAGGCGCATAGCAGGGCCGCCAGAAAATAACCTGCCATACTGAACAAAATCACCTTGCGCCGTCCAAAGCGATCTGCCAAAGGCCCCCAGACCAACGTCGCCAATGCAAAACAACCGAGATAAACCGACAGACTTTGCGTCAGCCATTCGCGACTGACACCCAAGTCAGCTTCAATCGCTGGAAATGAAGGCAGATAAGTATCGATCGAGAAGGGAGCCAGCATGCTGATCAGGGCGACCAGTACCACCAGCCAGGCGGAAGAAAGCCCGCGACGTTCGGCTTCGGAAACGGCAGGCATTTCTTCAGGCACCCCGTCTTAGCTGCATACTCAAAGCATTCAAGGCCTGAGCGCGGTGGCTGATGCGGTTCTTTTCCTCTTTCGCCAGTTGTGCTGCACTTTTCTGCAATTCATCAACCCAAAAAATCGGATCATATCCAAAACCGCCGTTGCCGAGTTTTTCATGCAAGATTTCGCCATACCAACGGCCAAGACCGATAACCGGTGTCGGATCTTCAGCATGCTCCACATAGGCCATTGCACAATAGTAACTGGCGCAGCGGTTCTGCTGTCCCTGCATCGCTTTCAGCAGCTTCCGAAGATTGGTTTCATCATTCGCCTTTTCACCGAACTCTTCGGCGGAATAGCGTGCCGAATAAATGCCCGGACGCCCCTGTAAAGCGCTGACTTCAATGCCTGAATCGTCGGCAATCGCCGGTAAACCGGTTTTTTCGGAAGCAAAGCGCGCTTTAAGAATGGCATTTTCAATAAAACTTAAACCGGTCTCGTCGGCTTCGTCGCTGAAAAAGTCTTTTTGCGGCACAACCTCCCAACCGAGCGGCTGCAGAATTTCACTCATCTCACGCAGCTTTCCGGCATTACCGGTCGCCAAAACCAATCTTCGACTCATTCTTCGCCCATTCCGGCATTCAACGCCGCTTTCTGAATATCAATCAGTTTTCCGATCCCGGCTTGACCCAATGCCAACATCTTCTGCAACTCATCCATTGAATAAGGTTCGCCCTCAGCGGTTCCCTGCACTTCGACAAAGCGCCCCTTTTCGTCCATCACCAAATTCATATCGGTATGAGCGGTGGAATCTTCCGGATAATCCAAATCCAGCACAGGAACCCCTTCATAGATGCCGACAGAAACCGAGGCAACGAAATGCAAAATCGGATTTTCATCCAAAAGCCCACCGGAAATGAGGCCGTCAATCGCCATTGCCATCGCAACAAAACCGCCGGTAATTGAAGCGGTGCGCGTTCCTCCATCCGCTTGAATGACATCACAATCCAGATAAATCGAACGTTCTCCCAACTTGTTCAAATCGACAGCTGCCCGCAATGACCGACCGATTAACCGCTGAATTTCCTGAGTCCGTCCACTCTGCTTGCCCGCAGAAGCTTCGCGACGCATCCGCGTTCCGGTCGAACGCGGCAACATACCGTACTCCGCCGTGACCCATCCCTGAGACTTACCACGCAGGAACGATGGAACACTCTCCTCTACCGTGGCGGTACAGATCACCTTCGTTTCGCCAAACTCAACCAGAACGGAGCCTTCTGCATGCTTGGTAAAATGTTTGGTCAGGCGCACCATACGCATCTCTTCCGGTTTTCTGCCGCTCGGTCTCTGCATCTTGATTTTCCTTTTTATTTGAACCTTGTAAAATGGCTTGCATTATAAACGAAACCCCGCAAAGGGTGGCTTATAAGGAGCCGATTATGTCCTCGAAAACGCCCGCTTCACCCAAAAGCATGACCGCCTTCGCACGCCTGCAGGATTCCTTAAACCTATCGGACAACCTTTTACCCTACAGCTGGGAACTTCGCAGCGTCAATCAACGTTATTTGGAGATCTATTGCAAACTACCGGAAACACTGAGAGCATTGGAGAGCGATATCCGCAGCCGATTGAAAGAACGTTTTCAGCGAGGAAAAATCGAAGTGTATCTCAACCTGGACGGCAGCGCCCTGACCCGCAACATCCACCTGAACCACTCGCAACTCAATGAAATCAACCGCATCGTTACACAACTGCGGGCAGACAACCTCAATATCGCTCAGGTCAACCCGCTGGAACTTCTGAAGTGGCCGGGGGTTTTGCAGGAAGAAGACAGTGTATCCGATTCTTTATCGGAACAGCTTTTAAACAGTCTTGAAAACGCCATCCAACTGCTGGATCAGCATCGCCATCGGGAAGGCAGCGAACTGCAACGGGTTATTGAAGAGAAGCTCGACGCTCTACAGCACCTGGTCACGGAACTGACGCCACTGATTCCCGGCATTATTGAACGCCACACCGATAAGCTCAAGCATAAAATCGAACAACTTTGCAGCAACTTCGACGAGAACAGGTTCTATCAGGAAGTCGCCATTCTGGCACAAAAAGCCGATATTCAGGAGGAATTGGATCGCCTTCAGGCACATATGAAAGAGGTGCGCCTGACTCTGAAATCCGATCAGGCAATCGGCCGCAGGCTGGATTTTCTAATGCAGGAACTCAACCGTGAAGCCAATACCCTTGGATCGAAATCGATTGACCCGCAAATCTCGCAAACCGGCGTAGAAATTAAGGTATTAATCGAGCAAATGCGCGAACAGGTGCAGAATATCGAATGAAATCTTCTGCTTTTTTACCTTCTCCACCCAGACAATAACCACACTATTAGTATGTAAATACTTGATGTAAATCAATCTTTACTTATTGAAATTTCACTGTAACACCAGTATAGTTTGGCGTGTTATATAACACCCCCTTATTTTTAGCTGAGGCAAATATCATGAACAACTTGGTCAAAATGTTATTGGTATTGGTGGTAACCGTTGTTGCTCCTCTACTGATCCTTCTAGGTATCTGGGCAGATATCCTTCCACAGTCCGTACAGGTCGCGATCGGCTTGATCGGTGTTGCATTGGCGATTATTTTTATCGTTGGCGGAAACCTGATGTGCATGTGGAGCGACATTAAAACAGGCCGCTATAGAAAAAATTCCTGATCGATCTCAATTCGAAAAGGTCATCACCGATGTTATTTGGGAGATAACATCGGCGATGATTTCAAATACACCGCTCTGCAAGCAGAAAAACGGTGTATTTTTCATTAAATTTCAACAATTCATCCCCCTGTTCCCAGCGCTTGCCGCTATAATGAGACCTTTGAAATGAACTCCGGCATTTTTCTCATGTCTGCCGACCCGAATTCTGCTTTCAGAGTGACTCATGAGCCCTAAAGAAAAAAGCATCAACCCCAAAAAAACCCCGAGAATCACCAAAGAAGCGAGAAAAACCGCTCCAAAAAAACAGCCGCCCAAACGCCGCTGGATTCGTTGGTTCGCCTGGTTCAGCGTTCTCTCTTCACTCATGCTCATTCCGGTAGCCGCCGCTGTTTTTTACGTCATTACCATCTATCCGAAACTGCCGGATCCTTCCTCGTTAAAAGAAGTCACCTATCAAGTTCCTCTGCGCATTCTGACCAAGGACGAGAAATTAATCAGCGAAATCGGCACCAAAAAGCGTCTGCCGCTTGAATACCATGAAATTCCGGAACGGATGACTCAGGCAATTATCGCCTCTGAAGATGAAAGCTTTTTCGAACACGGCGGCGTCGATTTCAAAGGACTTGGACGTGCAGTCTACGACCTGATTACAACCGGACAGAAAAAATCCGGTGGTTCGACCATTACCATGCAGGTTGCACGTAATTTCTTCCTGAGCAAAGAAAAAACCTACCTGCGAAAACTGAACGAAATCATTCTTTCCTACAAAATCGAAAACGAACTCAGTAAACAGGAAATTCTCGCACTTTACATCAACAAAATCTTTCTGGGTTACCGCTCTTACGGGGTTGCCGCCGCCGCCCAGACTTACTACGGAAAATCGATTGACGATCTGAGTCTGGACGAATACGCCATGATTGCCGGCCTGCCGAAAGCCCCTTCAGCTTACAATCCGCTGGCAAATCCGGAAAGAGCCCAGTTACGCCGCAACTACGTTCTACGCCGCATGTACGAATTGAATTTCATCTCCGAAGAGCAGATGCTCCAGGCGCAAGCCGTTGAAGTGCATGCAAGCCAGCATTCGGCAAACATTGACATTCGCGCCGGATACGTTGCCGAGATGGCTCGCCAGTTCGCCTTGGAAAAATTCGGTGAAGAAGCGCTGGATAATGGCCTGACTATCGTCACGACGCTGGACAGCCGTTTGCAGGATCAGGCCAATGACGCCGTCTACCGGGGATTGCAAACCTATGAACGACGCCACGGTTATCGCGGCCCCGTCAAAACCTTGGATGCCAATCTGCTTCAAGACACTCAAGCCCTGATCGACAATTTGAAGGAAGTACCGAATTACGGTGATTTAAAAGCAGGTGTCGTCACAGGATTCAAAGGCACAAATACCCGCGTTCTGATGGAGTCGGGAAATGCGATTGAAATCCCTTTTGCAACAATGAAATGGGCCGCACCATACAAATCGGTGAACTACGTCGGCAAAAAACCGACTTCACCCAAGCAGGTTCTCAAGGTTGGCGATGTCATTTACCTGGAAAATCAAAATTCGCAATGGCAACTCGCGCAAGACCCGAAAACCGAATCCTCTCTGGTTTCTCTGGAAGCGGACAGCGGTCGCGTGCTGGCCCTTGTCGGCGGCTTTGACTATTTCCGCAGCAAATTCAACCGCGCAACCCAGGGAAGACGCCAGGTCGGTTCCAATATGAAACCGTTCCTTTACTCCTTCGCGCTGGAAAACGACATGACTGCGGCAACCACCATTAACGACGCTCCGGTTGTTTTCAAAGATAACTACCGAGAAGATTTCTGGCGCCCGGAAAACTACTCCGGCCGTTATTATGGTCCGACCCGCCTGCGCAAAGCACTCGCCTATTCACGAAACCTGGTCTCCATCCGCCTGATGCAGAAAGTCGGTATCGACAATGCCATCGGCTACTTTCAGAATTTCGGCTATCCGGCCGACGAACTGAAACAGCACCGCGACCTGTCACTTTCCCTCGGAAGTGCCCAATTCACCCCTTGGGAAGTTGCCCGCGCCTATGCGACCTTTGCCAACACCGGCTACCTGATCGAACCGTACATCATTGAAGAAGTTCGCAACTATAACGGTGATGTTCTATACAAAGCCGAACCGAAACTGGCCTGCCGCGAAGAGCCTTGCGAAATTCCCGAAGCCAATCGGGCTCCACGCACGATTGACCATCTGAATGCCTACATTATGACCGATATCATGCAGGACGTGATTCGTGTCGGTTCCGCAAAACGCGCCAAGGCTCTGAAACGCGAAGACATCGCCGGAAAAACCGGAACCACCAACGATCAGAAAGACGCCTGGTTCTCCGGTTTCAACCCGAATATTGTCACCACCGTCTGGGTCGGTTTCGACCAGCCGAGTACGCTGGGCCGCAGTGAAGTCGGCGGACGAGCCGCTCTGCCGATCTGGATGGATTATATGCAGACTGCTTTAAAACCGTATCCGAACATCCCGTTCCCTAGACCGGAAGGCATCGTCAATATTCCGATCGACCCGGAAACCGGGCAAGCGGTTCCGCCGGAAACTGCAAATGCGATCTACGAAATCTTCCGTCAGGATCGCGCGCCGGAAATTCCCAAGGTTACGCGCAAACAGATCGAAACCATTACCAACGAACTGTTCGATTGATATGGCGCAACAAAGGATAAACGGCACGGCCCATTCAAGTTAAACCGCAAGGAGTTCCCATGGACTGGCAAGATTTCTCTCTCACCCTGAACCGCAATCTTGACCGTCCGCTCCGCATCAGCACCGTCCACTCCGTCGCCGGTGGCGACATCCACAAAGCCTATCGGCTACATACCGATCGCGGTAATCTCTTTCTGAAAATGAACCGCCGCGAATGCCTGCCGCTTTTCGAAACCGAACTGCGCAATTTGAATGCCATCCGCCAAACCCACAGTATTCAGGCTCCGAAACCGTTTGCCTGCGGCATCTATGAAGACAAGTCCTGGCTCGTTATGGCGTATCTGCCGCTCACGGGTCGCGGTGACGATCGGCAAAGAGGCAAAGACCTCGCCCTGATGCACCACCAGCTTAATCAAGATTCCCGTTATTCGACTCAACCCTTCGGTTGGTTCGAAGACAATTACATCGGCAACAACCGTCAATCCAACCGTTGGCATAGCGACTGGGTCGGCTTTTACGGTAGTGAACGCCTGGCTCCCCAACTGGAACTGGCCTCGCTCCGCGGTGCCAGTCCACAACTGTTCGAAGAAGGGCACCGCCTGATCCGAAACCTTCCGCTCTGGTTCGAAAGCTACCACCCGCAAGCATCCTTGCTGCACGGTGATCTCTGGGGCGGTAACAGCGCCTTTACCGAAAACGGCGATCCGGTAATTTTTGATCCTGCCAGCTATTACGGGGATCGGGAAACCGATCTGGCAATGACCGAACTATTCGGCGGTTTTTCCGACGACTTCTATCAGGGATACCACGAGGTCTTCCCCCTCGACAGCGGTTACCAAAGCCGTAAACCGTTATATAACCTGTACCACCTTCTCAACCACTACAACCTGTTCGGCGGCCATTATCAGACCCAATCACTGCAAGCGATTCGCCAGCTTTTAAAAAGCAAAGGCTTGTAAAAAGGCAAACTTTTCCCTGAGGAACAAAGCCCGTATAATAGCCGGCAAGATTTTGGAACCTGACCTCGTCAGGTTCTGCAACAGTAATCAAACGGGACCACTCCCAAGGACACATAATGAAATTCATTCTATTAGGCGCGCCTGGCGCCGGTAAAGGTACTCAAGCCCAATTCCTGACCAAAGAGTTCGATATTCCACAAATCTCCACCGGCGATATGCTGCGTGCAGCAATCAAGGCCGGAACCGAACTTGGCAAACAGGCAAAAGCATTTATCGACGAAGGCAAGCTGGTAACGGATGAAATCATTATTGGAATGGTCAAGGAACGCATCGCTCAGGAAGACTGCAAAAACGGTTTCCTTCTGGATGGGTTTCCTCGCACGGTTCCACAGGCGGATGCACTGAAAGACGCCGGTGTCGCCATTGACGCCGTAGTTGAAATCGATGTTGCCGATGAAGTGATTGTCGAACGGATGTCCGGCCGCCGCGCACACCTTGCATCCGGCCGTACTTATCACGTGGTCTACAACCCGCCGAAAGAGGCCGGCAAAGATGACATCACCGGCGAAGACCTTGTACAACGCGACGACGACAAACCGGAAGTCGTTTTGGATCGCCTCAAGGTTTACCATGCGCAAACTGCTCCTCTGGTTGATTACTACCAGGGAGAAGCCGCCGCCAATGACGCGCTTAAATACATCAAAGTCGACGGCACTCAATCCATTGAGGAAGTTGAAAAAGCCATTCTGTCAGCGTTGAAATAAGTCTCAGCTGAATAGCCTGTAAAAACGCCGGTACAGGAATTTCCTGCACCGGCGTTTTGCTTTTCAGGCTGTCGAAAGCCGTCACAACCCGGTTGGAGTTAACCAATCCGGCTGGAGCATCGGCAACAACCAGCAGTCAAACCCGCTGATCGACTCTTTTAAGTGCCGATAGAGCAGTTCCGCCTCCTGCAAATCCGTTTTAACTTCGATCATGGACTGTTTCTGATAACCTGAAACCCGTTCGGTAATGGCTTCCAGCTCCCGGTGATGCATCTGAATGCCCGTCCCCCAAAAACTCAGAGGACGATGCGGAAAACTCAACAGGGCATCCGTCATGGCATCGTAAAGTTCGCTTTTAAAACTGATGTGCAAAACACATGCTTGCGGTAGCGTCATCTAATATCCTCCTCCATTTCTTTGCTCCGTTTGCTCAACACTGTCCAGTGTGCTGCGCAACCCGAAGCGTCGATAGATAATCGGTAAAATCAGCAACGTCAGTAAGGTCGAGCTGATCAAACCACCAATAACAACTATCGCCAAAGGCCGCTGAATTTCAGAACCCGGGCCGTCGGCAAAAACCAGCGGAACCAGCCCAAGCGCTGCAATTGATGCCGTCATCAGAACCGGACGCAATCGTCGCATGGCCCCTTCCACCACAACCCGAGAAACATTCATTCCGGTTGCCAGCAACTGATTGAAGTAGCTGATCATCACCACACCGTTCAGCACGGCAATCCCCAACAAAGCGATAAAGCCGACCGATGCCGGAACCGAAAGGTATTCACCGGTCAGCCACAAGGCCAGAATACCGCCGATCAACGCAAACGGAACATTCACCATCACCATTACCGCCTGCGGAATCGACTTGAAGGTCGAAAACAGAATCAGGAAAATCAACACCAGTGCTACCGGGACCACGATCGCCAGCTTCTGTGCCGCACGCTGCTGATTCTCGAATTTACCGCCCCATTCGAAATAGTAACCGGCCGGAATACTCAGTGCTTTGGCTTTTTCTTTGGCCTCGTCGACAAAACCCACCAGATCTCGTCCGACCACATTCGTCACCACCACCGCAAAACGTTTACTCTGCTCGCGCTGAATCGACACAGGCCCTTCGACCTCCTGGGCATCCACCAGTTGATTGAGCAGGATTGTCTGCACGCCTCGCTCGGTACGCACGGTAATCGGCTGATTAAGCATTTCGAACGCCGATGCCTTATAAGACTCCGGCGCGCGCAGCATCAGAGGAACGCGACGAATGCCGTCATAAATCACGCCGACTTCCAGACCGTTAATCTGTGAGCGCAGCAGCGCTTCAACCTGAACCGTACTCAGACCGAGACGACCCGCCATATCGCGGTTCACTGCCAGCTGCAGATAGCGCAAACCGTCATTGGTTGCGGTAAACACATCCTGCGATCCCTGAATCGATTCCACCATGGTTACCATCTCTTTGGCAACGTCGTTAATTTCATCCGGATTATCGCCGAAAATTTTGATCGCCACATCACCGCGCGCCCCGGTCAGCATTTCGTCGACACGCATCTGAATCGGCTGGGTAAACGCATAATTAATTCCCGGGAAACGGGTATCCAGCACATGCCGCACCGCTTCAATCAACTCATCTTTGCTCTGCATGCGCCACTCTTCTTTCGGTTTCAGAATCAAAAAGGTGTCGGTATCGTTCAGACTCATCGGATCCATACCGATCTCGTCCGAACCGACACGTGCAACCATGCGGGTCACTTCCGGCACCTGTTGCATGATCACCTTCTGAATTCTCATATCCATTTGCGTCGATGCTTCAAGACTGATGGACGGCGATTTTTCGATCTGCAGAATCACATAACCTTCATCCATCTGCGGTATAAAGGTTTTACCGACCTGAGTGTAAATTCCTCCCGCGGTAATCAACGCCGCTATCGCAGCCAGCACCACGGTTTTATCATGCCGGAGGCTCCATTCGAGAAGTGGACGGTAAGCCCGGCCGAGCTGGCGAATCAACCAAGGCTCCTGATGTGACGGCTTGCCGAGAATAAACGACGCCAAGGTCGGAATAACCGTTAGCGACAACAGCAGAGAACTCCCCAAGGCAAAGATAATCGTTACGGCCACCGGCACGAACAGTTTTCCTTCCAGGCCCTCCAGCGTCAACAGCGGCAGGAAAACGGTCATAATGATCAGAATTCCGGAAATAACCGGCACCGAAACCTCTTTCAGGGCACGAAAAATAATGTGCATTTTCGGCAGCGAAAAATCACTGTGCTGATCTTTCTCCTGATGAGAAACCACGTTTTCGACCACGACCACCGCCGCGTCCACCAGCATCCCGATAGCGATTGCCAAGCCGCCGAGCGACATCAGATTCGCCGACAGGTCAAACCAGCGCATCAGTATAAAAGTCATCAGCGCCGCCAAGGGCAAAATCAGAGCAACCGTCAGGGCAGCGCGAACATTGCCCAAAAACACCAACAGAACCAATAAAACCAGCGCCACCGCTTCCAATAACGCTTTGGATACTCCGAAAATCGCAGTATTGACCAGATCGCTGCGTTTGTAGAAAGCACTGACCTCAATGCCCTTCGGAAAAGCCGGTTGCAAATCCTGCAGCCGAGCTTCAATGCCGCTGACAACTTCACGTGCATTCGCCCCTTTCAAAGCCATCACCAGTCCTTGCACCGCTTCACTGTGACCGTTTTGCGTTACCGCTCCGTTACGGTAGATCGAATCGATTTTGACCGTCGCCAGATCTCCGACTTTAATGGCCACATCATTCTGATAGACCACAACAGTATTTTCGATATCGGCTATCGAGTTCAGATTTCCCTGAGTACGTACCAGAAGCACTTCTTCTCCCTGATGCAGACGCCCGGCACCGTCATTGCGGTTATTCTCCTGCAACGCATCCAGCAACTGCGGCAGGCCGATCTGATAAGCCGCCAATTTCTGATAATCGGGTTGTACCGCATAGGTGCGCGCCAGACCGCCAAGGACATTGACATCGGCCACGCCCGGCACCGAACGCAGTGCCGGACGAATCACCCAGTCCAGCAAATCGCGTTTCTGCATATTGTCGAGGGTATCGCCTTCAATGGTAAACATGAAAACGTCGCTCAAAGGCGTCGATAAAGGCGCCATGCCTCCGGTTACTCCCGTCGGCAGATCAACATTGCCAAGGCGTTCGGAGACAATTTGCCGCGCCCAGTAAATATCGGTTCCTTCCTGGAAATCTAATGTAATATCCGCCAGGCCATATTTGGCCAAAGAACGTAAAATCTGCTGTTTCGGCAAACCGAGCAGCTCCTGCTCCAAGGGGGCAATAACCCTCTGTTCCACTTCGGACGGCGTCATGCCCGGTGCCTTAAAAATCATTTTTACCTGCGATGGCGAGACATCCGGAAAAGCATCAATCGGCATTTTCTGGAATGCCTGCCAACCGCCGGCAATCACTGCAAACACCAGCAAAACCACCAGGGTTCTCTGGATAAGAAAAAACTGTAAAAAACGCGCCAACATACCGCCTCCTACTCGCCTTGCGATTCCGCTTCCAGCGCCGATTTGATCGCACTGGTTCCGCGACTGTAGACACTCATAACCTCTGCAGAATCACTCAGCGGACGAAAAAACAGATATCCGTCGGAGACACTGAGAACCTCGACAGCCAACGCCTCAATACCCTCCTTCCGCTCGACAAACAAAGCATTCGAGCCGTCAAATGAGGTCAAAGCCTGCACCGGAACCTGAAAAACTTTCCCGGCGGCAGGTTGCAGAAAACGTACTTTCAGATACTGACCGGCCTGTAGTTCGCCGTCCTGGTTCTCGACACGGATATGCACATCCGCCGTCTGCGTCATCGCATCCACTACCGGATCAATATGGGCAACGACGCCGACCTTATCGCTCCCCTCAATGGCGACCGACAAGCCTTCACTTAAGGCTTTCGCCACCTTTAACGGCGCACGCACCACCAGAACAATCGGATCGACTTCCCCCAGAGAAAAAAGCACCTGATTGGCTTCCACTCGCTCACCAAGGCGCACTTTCATATCAAATAACTGCCCATCGACCGGCGCTTTCAAATCCAACTCGCTGCTTTGCAAACGGCCTTCGGTTTTCAGAGCCTGCAAACTTGCCTGCTCCATTCCCAGCAAACGCATTTCCTGAACCTGCCGATTCAATTCGTTTCGCAGTTTTCTCAACTGCGCCTTATCCGCCTGCAGGCGTTTCACCGAAGCAACGCCGTTGTCATACAACTCCTGACTGCGGCGTGCCTGCGACTTGGCAACATCCAGATCCGCCAAAGTTGCCAGATAGGTGTTCTGCATCGCCAGCAATGGCGCGCTTTGCATGCGTAAAACCGTCTCTCCCCGCTTAACCGGGCCATGCACGATTTTGATTTCGCTGATCTGACCGGCCGTCGGACTTGAAAGCGCTCGCAAGGTATTCAGCGGCATGATTGCCTCGGCAGGAAACAGAGCGCTCGGAATCTGAGAAACGCTCTGCACAATCTGGGTTTCCAACCCCATCGCCTGTCTCTGCTGCTCGTTCACCTGCAAACCTTGAGCGGAAGCCGCACTGCTCCACACCCAGACCATCGCAGAAACAAGCCATGTCAATTTTTTCGTCCCCATTGTTTTTTCCTCTCTTAAACCCACCGGCATGCGAAGACCGTTTGATAGTCTGAATGCAACTTGCATGAACCTACTCATCCAGGGCATAGCCGTAAAGTTGATTTAAATTGGCAATCGCCTGTCGATACTTGACGCTCGCCAGCAACAAGCGACTGTTCGCCAAAGCCGTTTTATTCTGCACGCGTAAAAAATCACTCAGACCGGATTCCCCCCACCGGTAAGACTTCTCCGCCATGTGCAAAGTCTGCTGCTGCAGAGTCTGCTGCTGCTGTGCTGCCTGCAACGCTTGCCGGGAAGCATTCAACTCCGATTGCGCTTTGATCTGATCTTCCCGAAGCTGCTGCTTGGCTTGCAGCAAAGCTTGCTGTTCGCCGGACAAGGCACGTTTGGCATCGGCAACCCGAGCGTCATGTTGCGGATCAGCTCCGAGCGGCACGCTGAACTCGACCACCCACGAATGATCTTCTCCGGTAACGGTACGATCCTGTTGAGCCCCAAGATAGACAGAAGGCGACGTGTATTTTTGCGCACGCACCTGACGGACTTTTGCTTCTTCGGTTTGCGTCAAGCCCTGCAACCACTGAATCTTCGGATGTTCATCAAACGGACGCTCGATTTTCAAGGTCTCTTCGATCTCCTCCGGCAAACGATCCCGGCCGCTCCAGACACGATACTGCTCCTGCACAGCGGCAAACTCCGCCTGTTTTCGGCGCAGCAGTGTTTCGGCTTCCAGCAGACTTTGTTCCGCCATCAGCACATCCAGTCTCGGCACTTCACCCAATTTCGCTCTCAAACGAACCCGTTCGGTGATTGTGGATAAACCGGTATAACTTTCCCGTGCCGCCTGAACTTCAACTTCCGCACGACGCCAGTTCCACACTAAACGACGCACGGTTTCCGACGCCTGCCAGCGCAGATAACGCGAATAAACGCTGTTCTGAAGATTGATTCCTTCCGCCAGTGCCTGATTAGCCTGACGCTGGCTTGGTAACTGAATCGGCACCTCTGCTCCCAGTTGCCAGTTTTGCATTGATTGATTGTCCAGCCCGGAATCGTTTTCATGGTGAAATCTCAAAACCACGTCACCACCGATCCAGCTGTCCGCTTGTGTTTGCGCCGCCCGCGACGATTCAGCCAGCGTATTTTGCAAAACGCTTTCCGGCTGTCGCTCCTGAACCTTATCCAACAGAGAACGGTAATCCGCTGAAATCGCAGCGGCCAATCCCGGATAAACGCATAATGCGGCGCATAGAATATGACGATTGATTGTTGTAAGCATCAAAGGCCCCCTGATTGACGATTAGGGAGCCAGCTTAGGACGTCAAGCTGAATCGAACCTGAAAATAAGTCGAAAAAGCTGCAACGAAAGAAAATTAACCTGAAGAAAGCTTAGAGGAAGCGAAATCGACGCAGACTTTCAAGCCGCCGAATTCAGAGTGTTCGAAGAAGAGTTTTGCATGATAAGCCGCAACCAGTTCTTTAACCATCGACAAGCCGATACCGTGACCGGGTTTGGTTTCGTCACCGCGAAAGCCCCTTTTTTCAAGCAGGGACAAAGCTTCATCGGAGACACCGGGGCCGTTATCTTCAATGCACAGTAAGCCATTGCGGAAACTTACACTCACCAAATCGGTCGACCACTTACAGGCGTTGTCCAGCAAATTGCCCAACAACTCGTAGGCATCTTCCTTTTCCATCTGCAATCGGGCACTTTCCTCCAGATCGACACGGAAACGAATGGCTTTGCTGCGATACAGTTGAGAAAACGTCGCCTGCAACTCTTCAACCAGAGGCAAAACCGGCAAAGCCGCCAAGGCCTGATGCCGGGCAATGCGGTCGGCTTTCAGTTCGCGTTCAATCAAAGACAAAATAATCTGACTTTGACGCTTAAGCTCTGCCACGGTCTTTTGACGGTGCAAATCTTCACTGTCGAGCAGCTGAAAAATCATATTCAGTGGCGTTTTCAGGCTATGCGACAGATCGGCGTTACGCTTGCGCGACTTCTCAAACTGCAACTGCGATTGCTGCAAGGCCAGATTCAAACTGTCGATCAGAGAAGCAACTTCCAGAGGATATCGGTTCGAATCGATCTGAATCCGGTGCCCAAGCTGAAAATCACGCAACTTGCTTTCCAAGGGCTGCAATCGAGAAAAACTGCGGCGCAACAGCCATTTATGCAAGCCATACAGGCTTAACAGAGTCAAAACAGTCAAAACCCCGAACCACAGGTCAAACTGAAACAACACCTTTTGAATCGGCTCATGGTTCTCTGCAACATAAATTTTGACCGTTTCGTCGCCGACAGTCAGCTTCTGCGAACGAACCAGAATGGTCTTTTCCACCGGGCCGCGGGTTTCATACACGGCGACAGACTCCTCAAACGGTTTCAAATAAAGCGTGTACTCCTGCAAAGAACTCGACTTGATCTCTCCCGACGCGGTCTGCACCGCAAAATAGTGTCCGGAATATGGCGTCAGATAAATTGGCTCAATGCCCTTGGGATCGACGCGCCAGCCGCTTGCGGCACGTTGCAGATTTTGCTGGATCGATTCGGTATCATGCTCCAGACGGGTCAACAGATAAGACTCCGTCAACTTATGAATCGCCGATTCGGAAAGCCACCAGAACAGCGAAAAAACCAGCAGCAAACTCAGTAACAGAGAAGAAAACAGCTGTTGCTGTAAAGAGGCTTCTTTTTTAAACGGGTTAGTCATCCTGAACTCCTTGCACAACCAGCTTGTAACCAAGCCCCCGCAACGTCTCGATGCGTTCTTTGCCGAGCATTTTTCTAAGTTTGCGAATGTAGACTTCGATCACATTGCTTTCTCGATCATAGTTCTGATCGGCAATTCTCTGTATCAGCTCGTCCTTGGAAAAAACCCGGTTGGGTTGGGCAAAAAACACTCTGATCAAACGAAACTCCGTCATGGTCAAATCAAAGACCTGCTCGCCGACAGTCAGTTTTTTGGCCGCCAGATCCAGCAGCATGTCATCAATCGCCAGCTTCTCGCTAATGCCTTCTTTACGACGAAGCAGCACTTCGATTCGAGCCAGCAACTCTTCAAACTGAAACGGCTTACCGACATAATCGTCGGCGCCGGCTTTCAAGCCTTCAACCCGTTCCTGCCAAGCATTGCGAGCCGTCAGAATCAACACGGGAATCGAACGGTTGGGATTGACTTCATCGGCACGCAATACCTGAAGAACCTGCAGACCGGGCAATTTCGGCAAACCCAAATCCAAAATAACCAAATCGTAAACAAACTCCCGCAACAGATAGAGCGCTTCCTGACCATCCGCCGCACTGTCGATCAGAAACCCATGCGAACGTAAACGGCGCTCAAGCGTCTCGACCAGTAACGGTTCGTCTTCAACCAGTAATAATTTCATTCACTCTCCCTGGCTTTCGTGACTCGGCACCAATCCCCCTGCGTCGTCAAGAAAATCGCTGATTTTTCATCGGCTTCGGCATGCCGCTGCACCTCCCGAGTCGCGGGAGTGCAAACTTGTAATTCTAATCTCATTTGTTATGATGGGCGCGTTTTTAAGCAAAATCCGATATTTATTATCTTTTATTCAGTTGTACAAAATACACTGTCTTTTGCGTTTAGGCGCGTCTACTCAGGCCCTTACGGGTCAAGTCTAATCCAACGGGCACAACCCCCAGGATCAATCGTAAGGCGTAACCACGCAGGCTTCTTTCTGCCCGCTCATATTATGTCCTTCACGTCTTTTGTGTTTCTCAAATTACACGGCGCTCCGGCACCGTCCAAGTTTTATTTTGGTTTAACGCGATTGGTCAAAGATTCATCTTTAACCGAAGACTATTATTATGGAGTCCGATACTAGCGACAATACCGCCATTACTTTTCGCCGCCCCCAACTTGAAGACGGCCTTAAAATTCATCGACTTATCAGCGAATCGCCACCACTGGATCTGAATTCGAGCTATCTGTATTTTCTGCAGAGTTCGCATTTTGCCGATACCTGCGTGCTGGCGGAAACCTCTGACGGCCTTCTCGGCTTTGTCTCGGGCTACCTTCGCCCCGATCAAACGGATCAACTGTTCGTCTGGCAACTTGTGGTTGCCGAGCAAGGCCGGGGAAAGGGCGTTGCCAAAGGTCTGATCACACAACTGCTTAAGCAGGCAAACCAGTTCAGCGCGCAACCGCTTCGCTCGATCAGCTGCACCATCAGTCCATCCAATCACGCTTCTCAAGGCGTTTTCAGAAGTCTGGCCAAGAGCTTCGGCCTGCAGTTGGAAACCCGCCCGTTCCTCAGTGAAGCGCACTTCGGCGGACAAGCGCATGAGGCCGAAGACTATTACGTGCTGACAGCGCCGCATCACCAGAACTTAACAGAATACTTAACCTTTAATTAAACAATTAACCTTCGTAAAACAAGAGAAACCTCATTATGTCTTTAGAAATCTTCAACACCTACGAATCCGAAGTGCGCGGTTATATCCGCTCTTTTCCGACCGTTTTCGAAAAAGCCAAAAATGCCGAAATCTGGGACGAGAACGGTAAGCGCTATATCGACTTCTTTGCCGGCGCCGGCGCCTTGAACTACGGCCACAATAACGAACACATTAACGCCGCAGTCATCGATTACCTGCAGAACAACGGAATCGGACACGCGCTGGACATGGGAACCGTGGCCAAACGCAACTTTATCGAAAGCTTCGTCACCAAAATTCTGCAGCCGCGTCATCTGAACTACAAGCTACAGTTTGTTGGCCCGACGGGAACCAACGCCGTAGAAACGGCGCTGAAAATCGCCCGCAAGGTAAAAGGCCGTAAACAGGTCATCAGTTTCACCAACGGTTTTCACGGCATGTCGATGGGCTCATTAAGCATCACCGGAAACCGCTACTATCACGATGACAGCTACGGCGTTCCCGGCTACACCACTCAGGTACCATACAACCAGTATCTTGGCGCCAAGGTCGACACCATTGCCTATTTGAGAAAAATCCTCGAAGACGCGTCATCAGGAACCGAATTACCGGCGGCAATCGTGCTGGAAACCATTCAGGCCGAAGGCGGAATCAATGTGGCCGAAGTACAGTGGCTGAAAGAACTGCGTAAAATCTGCAACGACTTCGACACTCTGATGATCGTCGATGACATTCAGGTCGGCAACGGGCGTACGGGAGATTTCTTCAGTTTTGAGCGTGCCGGAATTCAACCGGATATTGTCACCCTGTCGAAATCGATTGGTGGCGGTCATCCGATGTCGCTGGTGTTGATGAAGCCGGAACTGGATAAATGGTCTCCGGGCGAACACTCCGGAACCTTCCGCGGTAATAACCTGGCATTTGTCGCCTCTACCACGGCAATCGACACCTACTGGTCAGACGAGCGTTTTTCCCAAGACATCAAGGCAAAGGCCAAATTGATCGAACAGCGTATGGAAGATCTGGCGCTGAGTTTCCCGACCCTCACCAGAGACGTACGCGGCCACGGTTTCATCTGGGGGATCGAATTCCATGATGCCGAACTGTGCAGCAAAATCTGCAGCGAATCTTTCAACTCCGGACTGGTTGTCGAAACCGCCGGTGCGGAAGGCAATGTGATCAAGTTCCTCGGGCCGCTGATTATCAGCGAAGCTCTGATTAATGAAGGGTTCGATATTCTGAAAGCGGCCATTCAGAAATGCCGCTCCGAACACTACGCTTCCAAGTAATCCGCCGCATTTAAAACTGACGAAAAGACATCAAAACAGCTCAAAAGGAAATCAAACATGATTGTACGCAACCTCTACGACGATATTATCGGAACCGATGCGGATGTAGACGCCGCCCAATGGACCAGCCGCCGCCTTCTTGTGGCCAAAGATGGCATGGGCTTTTCCCTGCACGACACGCTTATTAAAGAAGGCGAAGACCTTCATTTGTGGTACAAGAACCATCTGGAAGCCGTGTATTGCATCGAAGGCGAAGGCGAGATTTACGACAAAGCCACCGGCTTGACCCACCCGATCCGCGAAGGCACCGTCTACGCGCTCAATGAAAACGATCAACACATCCTGAAAGCCAATAAAGGCGTCGGTATGCGAATGGTCTGTGTTTTCAACCCGCCGGTTACCGGACGCGAAACCCACGACAAAGACGGCTCCTATAATTTGCCGCAAAACGAATGACCGGAATGATCTACTTCAGTTTTCTGAGTTTTCTCGGACTGTTTCTGATCGTTGGTCTTGCCAGCTATCTGGTTCGGGAAAAAACCACTTCCGATTACCTTCTGGCCGGGCGGAAACTCCACCCGGCTCTGGTCGGTCTCTCCGCCGTAGCCACCAACAACAGCGGATTCATGTTCATCGGCATGATCGGCGCAACCTATAGCAGCGGTCTGTCATCCATCTGGCTGATGATCGGTTGGATTCTCGGCGATTTCTGGGTTCAACGTCGAACCCTCTACGGTATTCAGCAATCCGGACATAACAGTCGGATTCACTCATTCGGCGGCCTGATCTCCGAGCGCCTTTCCGGCAAAACAACCAGCCTTCGCCTGCTCATCGGCCTGTTAATTCTGTTGTTTTTAACCGTATACGCCGCGGCACAACTCAAGGCCGGAACCAAAGCAACCGAAACACTGCTTGGCTGGTCTCCGCAAAACAGTGTCATCATCGCCTCCTCCATTATTTTCGCCTACAGTATGCTTGGCGGGCTGAGAGCCTCGATCTGGACCGATGTTGCCCAATCCATGGTCATGCTGTCAGGCATGACACTGCTGGTCTACTTCGGGTATAAACAGATCGGCGATCTTTTCCAGCCTCGTTCAATCGCTCAACTCGGTCTCGGCGGATTATATGCAGCTGTTCCCGCCCGACACCGGTCCAATCGGCGCCCTACTCTTCATCATCGGCTGGTTTTTCGGCGGTATGGGAGTCATCGGTCAGCCGCATATCGTGATCCGCTTCATGACTCTGGACCCATCCCGCCGGGTTGCGGAAATGCAGAAATACTATTATTTTTGGTTCATCACTTTCTACGCCTTGACCATCTGCGCCGGACTTATCAGCCGAATTCTGATTCCTGCGGAAAGCACTTTCGACGCCGAAACCGCTCTACCGTTACTGGCATCTCAACTCATGCCGGAACTGCTGATCGGCCTGATTCTCGCGGCCCTGTTTGCCGCCACCATGTCTACGGTCGATTCTCTGGTGCTCTCCTGCTCTGCGACCCTCAGCCGAGACCTCATTCCGCAATGGCGCAACAGCCTGCTTTTGACGAAACTGGCAACGTTTCTGGTACTGCTGACCGCAACCCTGATTGCTTTAAGCAATCAACAATCGGTTTTTGAGCTGGTACTTGACGCATGGGGGCTGCTGGCATCCGCTTTCGGCGCCTTGATTTTCTGGGTTGCCCGTCACCAGTCAGACGACATTCACCTGAAACCTGGCGCCGCCTTCGGAGCGATAACCGCCGGGTTGAGCGCTTTCTGGCTGGCAGGTCAGGCAACTTGGCTGCAACCGCTTTACCCGGCGGCAATCGGCATGCTTACAAGCTTTGCCGTTCTCTCACTGCTTCAAGGCTCAACCCAGCGACACTAATCTTGAAAAAAACGTGCAAGCGAAACAATTGCAATTGCAATTTACCCGTGACTCTTAGATGATGTCCCAAACGTTTTTCCATTAGAGAGCAAAAATGCCAAAGTCCCTGATTGCGATTCTCATTATTGGATTTTTAAGCCTGACGACGCAAAACGCCCGTGCCGCAGACGAAGCCGGTCAGCAAGCTGCCAAGCCGTCGGTTTCAGTCATCGCTTACAAAGTCGAACTCGATCACTTGCCGCAGTCTCTGGAAGTGCTGGCTTCTCTACAATCCAAGCAGTCCGTCGATCTGCGCAGCCCGCTTAACGAGCGGATTACCGCCATCCATTTCCAAGACGGCCAGACAGTGGAAAAAGGCCAGCTGCTGGTTGAACTGAATAAACGGCAAACTCAGGCCCAATTGCAAAAAGCCAAAGCGGTTGAACAGGAAGCACTCAGACAATACCGCCGAGCCAATCAGCTCAAAGGCCGGGGTAATATCACGCAATCGGTCATCGACGAACGCTACAGTGCCTGGCAGGTTGCGGTCGCTGAAAGGAAACTGATTGAGGCCGACCTGAGCGAACGCGACATTGTTGCGCCTTTCAGCGGACATTTAGGTTTCAAAGCCGTCAATGTCGGTACCTTGCTGACTCCGACCACAACCATCGTCACACTCGATTCAACCGAGCAGATGTATCTGGACATGGCCGCTCCGGCAGCCTATGTCGGGCTGATCTCCCTTGATCAGCCGGTGGAAGTCCGTCATGCCGCCTATCCCGGTAAGGTATTCCAAGGACAGGTACTTGCCATCGCACCGCGCTTGAACGAAAACAGCGCCCTGCTGCAAGTCCGTGCCTTACTGGAAAACCCGGAAGGTGAACTGAAAGACAATATGCAGGTCAATGCCAAACTGATTCTGCCGAGCAAACAGCTGGTCAGCGTTCCAACCACGGCGCTGCTGATGCTTGGAGAACGCAATTTCGTTTACCGCCTGCAGGGCGAAGGCAAAAATCTGAAAGTGGAACGCGTCGAAGTGCAGGTCGGACGCCGCTATGCCGACCGCATCGAAATTCTTTCGGGACTGAAAGCCGGTGACCAAGTCGTCAGTCAAGGAATCATGCGCCTGATGCCCGGAAAAAACGTGCGCATCAAGGCTTATCAAAATCATGCTCCGCTGGCCGAACTCATTCGCGCTAAAGCGCCAAACGGGAACTGATTCATATGTGGTTATCGGATACTTCCGTTAAGCGTCCGGTTCTGGCGGTCGTCATTTCCCTGCTATTACTCGCTTTTGGCCTGATGGCCTTTGACCGTATGAGCCTGCGCGAATACCCGAACATTGATCCGCCCATTGTCACTATCGACACCAAGTACCCCGGTGCCTCCTCCAGTGTCGTCGAAAGCCGCATCACCAAAGTCATCGAAAACCGTATTGCAGGGATCTCCGGGATTCGCTACATTGAGTCGACTTCGACCGACGGTCTATCCAAAATCAAAATCGAATTCAACCTCAGCCGCGACATCGATGCCGCCGCCAACGACATTCGCGACCGCGTCTCGCGTATTCTCGACAATCTCCCTGAGCAGGCTCTGGCTCCGGAAGTCGAGAAGGTAGACGGCGACGAAAGCGTTATTGTCTGGTTCAACCTTGTCAGCGATCGCATGACGGTTGCCGAACTGACCGATTATGCCGAACGTTATCTGGTCGATCGTTTTGCCGTTCTCGACGGCGTTGCCCGCGTTCGGGTCGGCGGCGGACAATCCTATGCATTGAGAATCTGGCTCGATCCCAGAAAAATGGCGCTGTACGGCGTTACGGTCAAAGACGTCGAAGACAGTCTGCAAACCTCCAATGTCGAGCTGCCTGCCGGTAGCCTGCAAGGGGATCAGGTCGTACTGACCCTGCAAATGAAAAAACCTCTGGCAACCGTCGATAAACTGGAAACCCTGATCATAAAACAGTCCGACGGTATGCAACTGCGCCTTGGCGACGTTGCCAAGGTCGAACTCGGCGCCGTGGAAAAACGGCGCATTTTCCAGGGGAACGGCATTCCGATGGTCGGAATCGGCATCATCAAGCAATCCAATGCCAACACTCTGACGGTAGCCGAACTTGCCAAGGAAAGACGCGATGCCATCAATCCGACGCTACCCGAAGGCATGAGTCTGGAAAACAGTTATGACGCGTCGGTTTTTGTCGAAAGTGCCGTCAACGAAGTGTACAAAACCCTGTTTATCGCGCTCGGTCTGGTGGTTCTTGTCATGCTGGCATTCCTGAAAAACGTCCGTGCCGCCCTGATACCGACCGTAACCCTTCCGGTATCCCTGATCGCCACCTTCTGGATTTTATGGATGCTCGGTTTTTCGGTAAACCTGTTGACCCTTCTGGCACTGGTGTTGGCGATCGGTCTGGTCGTCGACGATGCCATCGTCGTGCTGGAAAATATCCAGCGACATATGGATCGTGGTTACTCTCCATTGAGCGCCGCCTATCTGGGAACCAGGCAAGTTGGCTTTGCCGTCATCGCCACCACTCTGGTTCTGGTTTCCGTCTTTATGCCGATCGGCTTTCTACAGGGCAATATCGGGAGGCTTTTCTCGGAGTTCGCCATTACGTTATCGGTAGCGGTTCTTTTCTCCAGCTGGGTTGCTTTGACCCTTTCCCCTGCTCTGGCATCGAAAATTCTCCGCCCGAACCCGACACCGAAAACCGCCAAGCGCACCGCCTCGCCGTTCTTTCGAAAATTACTCACCGGCTTATTACGTCGACCGTGGATTCCGCTGGCGCTGTTCGCCGTGCTTTTAAGTTTAAGCTACGGCTGGTTTAAAGAGACGCCACAGGAATATCTGCCTAAAGAAGATCGCGGCGCTTTCTTTATCTCCATCAAAGGGCCGGAAGGCGCCAGCTTCGATTATATGCAGACGTACCTGAACGAAGTGGAAGAGCGTTTGATGCCACTGGTCGAATCCGGCGAAGCCAAACGCCTGTTGGTTCGTTCACCGCGTTCCTTTTCCAATGCACAGATATTCAATACCGGTTTTGCAATTATCGTTCTCAACGACTGGGCCGACCGGCGCTCCGCCTTCACCATTATGGACGAGGTCAAAAAACGTCTCTCCGATCTGACCGGGATCAAAGCCGTACCGATCATGCGTTCCAGCATCGGCGGACGCATCGGCAGCCCGGTTCAGTTCGTTATCAGCGGCAACAGTTACGAAGAGCTGAAACAGTGGCGCGAAATTATGGATCGCGCCATTGACGAAACCAATCCCGGCTTGAGTGGACTGGACTGGGATTTCGAGCCGAATAAACCACAGATGGCGGTACATATCGATTATCCGCGTGCCGAAGCGCTGGGAATTGATCTGGAAACCTTGAACGGAACCCTGCAGACGCTACTGGGATCGAAAAAAGTCACAACGTTTCTTTATAAAGGAGAAGAGTACGATATCCTCCTTGAAGCGGATCACAGCCATTTCCGCGATCCGCAGGATCTGGATCAGATCTATCTGCGCAGCAATCAAGGCAACATGATCTCTCTGGCCGAAGTGGTTCAGATCGACAGCTATGCGGATGCTGCCAGCTTGAACCGTTACAATAGAATGCGTTCGATCACGCTGTCGGCCCGCCTGGATGGCGACCTGGTGCTGGGCGACGCTTTAAGCTATCTGCACGACTTGGCGAAAAAGGAATTACCGGAAACCGCCGTCTTCGACTATAAAGGCCAATCAAAGGAATTCTTCGAAACCGGGGAATCCCTGTACTTTGTCTTCTTGTTCGCTCTGGTTGTCATCTTTCTGGTGCTTTCCGCCCAGTTTGAAAGCTTCATTTCGCCGCTTGTCATCATGTTCACGGTGCCGCTGGCCATCGGCGGCGGCCTGTTTGCACTCTGGCTGCACCATCTGACTCTCAATCTCTATAGTCAGATTGCTCTGATTCTGCTCATCGGTCTGGCAACCAAAAACGGAATTCTGATCGTCGAATTCGCCAACCAGCTGCGTGACCGCGGTTATTCGCTGTACCACGCGCTGATCCGCGCGACGCAGTTGCGTTTAAGACCGATCCTTATGACGGCCATCACAACCTGCGCCGGCGCCATTCCGCTGATTTTCTCCAGCGGCGCCGGAGCGGAAACACGGCAGATTCTCGGCTATGTACTTTTCTGGGGGGTAGCTTTATCGACCTTGCTCAGTCTGTTTGTGATTCCGATGTTCTATGCGTGGCTGGCGCGACGGGCGCATTCGCCGCTGTATACCACTCAAAAACTGGAAAAAGAACTCGAACAACGCCGCTCTTCGCTTTAATTCTCGCGCCGTGATCTTTGCATACGCTGCGCCATTTTCGTCAGCGGCTTGCTTTCGCCTTCCGCTTGCGGCCGATCGTGTTTGATAACCGGTCGCTGCAGAATCAGGCTGTTCGGGTAGGCGATTTCATGTCCCTCGGCATCTTTAAGCACTACCTGAAAAATATTGATTTCGACAATCGTACCGCGCAGGCTGTTGGCTCCATCAATGATTTCCACTTCATCCCCGATACGCGCCGGAAATGAGAAAAACACAATCACCCCGGCGGTAATATTGCTCAAAATCGACCATTGCGCAAAAAGAGCCACGCCGAGTACGGCCACCACCGAAGATGCCAGAAGCAGCAACCCGCGATAATCGACGCCCCAGATCATCATCAACAGAATCAGAGCAACAAACACCCCGACCACCTTCTGATACTTCAGAATATGTTCAATTCTCACTGCCGGAACCGATTTACTTTCACCGAGACGCACCAGTAACAGCCTCAGGCTCCAGTTCAACCCCCAATATGCCAGAACAACCAGCACGCTGAAAAATATCTGCCAATAAGGTAACTGCATTTTTAAAACCTCTCCGGAGACTATAAGGTCGGTATGTCATCGCTTGGATAGGGCAAACGGCCCTGGTGAATCTCTTCGTGAAAAGAATCGACCTTATCGGCGACAATGTCGCTGCGCGCAAAGCGGGCAATGTGAAACAAGGCCTCACCTTCATTCACCAGCGGCATCTTCATCTGTCCGATCACAATTCCGTTGCTTGGCGAAAAAACTTCACAATCGCTTTCGCCAAACGGATCAGAAATCACCCCCAAGAGCGTTTCATTGGCAATAACCCTTGTGCCATCGGTGACCAGAGCGCGGAAGACCCCGCTTTGTTCGGCGCGAACCCACAGGCTTTTCTGCGACACGACCGCCCGCGAACTTTTTTTCTTTTGCGATCCGCTACGGGTCTTCGGCAGATTGCCCAACTCGCGTAACACATTGATGATGCCGCGAACGCCTGCACGAATTGAAATTTCGTCAAAACGCAAAGCCTCCCCGGCCTCGTACAATAAAATCGGGATGCCATGTTTTACGGCCGCTGCTCTCAAAGAACCTTTTCTCAAAGAAGCGTTCAACATCAAGGGCGCCGCAAAGGCCTCCGCCAGCCGCCGCGTTTCCGGATCACCAAGATTTGCCCGAATCTGCGGCAGGTTGGTTCGATTGATCGCGCCAGTGTGCAGGTCAATGCCGTGGGTCGACTGACTGACCACTTCCTTCATAAACAACGAAGCCATTCTGGCCGCCAGAGTGCCTTCTTCCGAGCCGGGAAAACAGCGATTCAGATCTCGCCTGTCCGGCAGATAACGGCTGCCATGAATAAAACCGTGCAGATTGACAATCGGTACGGCAATCAAAGTGCCGCGCATGCGGTTTAGCGAACGGATTTTCAACAATCGGCGAATGATTTCCACACCATTCAGTTCATCACCGTGGATCGCGGCACAAACAAATAGAACCGGCCCTTCCAACCGACCGCAAATCACCTGAACCGGCATCGTCAGCTCGGAATGCGTATATAGTTTGCCGACCATCAACTCGATGGTTTTGCGCTCCCCCGGCTGAACCGTTACACCACCGATGGTAATGGCCTGATTCGGTTTTCTCGATTTCATCATCCCTTGCCTCGGGTACTGGTACGATGCGGTTTATGATTTTTTTCCAGAAATTCGATCATCAGGCTCGCAATGTCTTTAGCCGAAGCCGCTTCAATCCCCTCCAGTCCGGGAGACGAGTTCACCTCCATCACCACCGGACCGTGGTTCGAACGCAGCAAATCCACCCCGCAGACATTCAATCCCATGATTTTCGCAGCCCGAATCGCGGTTGAGCGCTCTTCAGGAGTAATCCGAACCAGCGTCGAAGAACCGCCTCGATGCAAATTGGAGCGGAACTCACCTTCTTTGCCCTGGCGCTTCATGGCTGCAACCACCTTATTCCCGACCACAAAGCAGCGAATGTCCGCACCTTTGGCTTCGCGGATAAACTCCTGCACCAGAATATTGGCTTTCAATCCCTGAAAGGCCTGAATCACACTTTCGGCAGCGGAATGCGTTTCGGCAAGCACCACACCAACCCCTTGAGTTCCTTCAAGCAGTTTGACCACTACCGGCGCTCCGCCGACCATCTGCAACATATCGTCGATATCATCCGGACAATGCGCAAAACCGGTTACCGGCAGACCAATTCCCTTTCTCGACAATAATTGCAGGCTGCGCAGTTTATCCCGGGAACGACTGATTGCGACCGATTCATTCAGCGGATAAACCCCCATCATCTCAAATTGCCGCAGAACCGCCGTACCATAAAACGTAACCGACGCCCCGATACGGGGAATTACCGCATCAAATCCTTCCAAAAGCTCACCCTTATAATGGATTTGCGGATTCATACTGCTGATATTCATATAACATCGCAACGCATCAATCACTTCAATCTGGTGACCTCGCTGCTCGGCAGCTTCAACAATTCGACGGGTAGAGTAAAGTTCCGGACCACGGGACAGTAGTGCAATTTTCATGTTTTGTCCTTGAAAAACACGGCTGAGAAATCAGCCACAGAAACCGAATATAAAAATGCTTATTATCGCTCTAAGTTTTCGGCACGGATAGCGTTAAATCACGCCTGAACATAAAAAGTCGCAGCAACAAAGCACATGCCGGAAAAGAAACAGTCGAAATCAAGGGAATTCAAGAAAAGAACATGGCGAAAAAACGCAGACTGCTTTTCGCCATGCCAAAGGTGGGAACAGATCGTTCAAAATTAAGTTTACCTTAAGAAACGAAAGAAAGCGAAGCAAAAACAGTATTTTTTCGGGAATAAAAAAACACGGCGGCAGAATCTCTCAATTTGAAGAAAAATTCCGCTCCACCGTGCAACGTGGGCAATTTATGAAAAACCCGATCCGATAAAGAGTCGGGGTCAGAAATTCCGGGATTAATCGAAGCATCAAAGACGGGAACCTCTGACGCAAACGATTAATAACTTGTAAGACGGTTCAAATTTTAAGAACTCCCGAGCAAATAGACAATGCGACAAATTGTCGCACCCCTTTTATTGGGCAGGAACGGAAGCCTCGGCTCCTTCCGGTACATAAATCATACTGCCGTCTTCAAGACGATAAGCCACCCCCGCTTTCGAGCCCTTACCTTCGCCCATCTGACCGGTCGATTTATACTCCTTAAGTTCATCGCCTTCCTTCACCAGAATTTCCATATTCGGCTGACCGGCGTTTTTAATCACCGTGACATTTTCGGCACTGTTAAAGGGATTAATCGGATTACTCATCACAATAATCAGCAACACCGCGATGACCACCAGAAACAGATCAACCATATTGACCACACTCAGAATCGGGTCGTCTTCGTCGTCTTCAATAATATTCAGATCGATTTGACTCATAACCATTACGCCGCTTTAAGCTGTGGCGCTTCCGCCTGTTCGGCAGACTTGGCTTTAACCAGTGACTTAAGCTCTTCCAACAACCAGCGACGGCGTACCGAAAGGGTCATAAAAGTCATCGAAGCGGATAACAAGGCAATAATGACCGCAGCAAAAGCCACCGTCAGCTGGCTGGCAACTTCCATAAAGTTACCACTCGCCACCGCCATCAGCGCTGGCCCCATCGGAATCATCGTCGCTACCAGCCCCAACATCGGTGCAATGCGGCTGACCAAACGCAAAGGTTCAAGCTGACGCAGCAGTTGCAGTTCCACTTCCTGCTGATCTGCCTGAGGATTCTTCTGCCAGAAAAAATGTAAAGGCTGATGAGCATCCTTGCCCAAAGAGCGCATGAACCACTCCCAGCCGAATCGTCCCAATTCGTAAAACGCAAAGGCAAACATCAGCGCCAGAATCACCAAAACCGGCATTAAAAACAGACTGGCCACCTCTGCCATCGTTAATTCAATAAAATTCATTTTCTCTCCCGAAAAGAGCTAAACCGGCTCCCCTTAAAACGAGTAATCACAGCATTTTTAATATGCCGAAAATTTTAGAAACCGGAGAGAAAATAGACAATGCGACAAATTGTCGCAGGCTGTTTCAAAAGCCACATTACGCAGGGCGTTAAGATTTAAGGAAATTAGGAAAAAGCCCACAATAAACAGAAAATTTCTCATGTTTAGGATTTTGATCAGCAAATAAAAGCCACTCCACCGCTTCCTTAATTACCTACCATCTAGTCTGATTCGATTACACATCGTTATTCGAATCATTTTTTGATATGATTAAACCCTATTAATCGAATCAGGGAAAATCTGATGCAAGCAAAATGGATATGGGAAACGGATCAGTGGCCAAACTTTGTGGTGAACCATCAAGCCGTCATGCCACATCTATTAACTGCCGTCAGAGCGGTTTCCCCCTTGATTGCCTTATCCAAAGAACTCTCCCCTGAAAAACTCGCCGAATTTGAGAGTCAGGTTCTTCTGGACGAAACGCTCTCCACCTCAAGTATCGAACAAGAATACCTTGATCGCGATTCGGTTCGTTCCAGTATTGCTCGCCATCTAGGGTTACCGCGTTCAAAACCGCATGACAAACGCTATGAAGCCTTTACCGAGGTTTACTTCGAATCCATCCGCACCGCAAATCAAGCATTAAGCGCCCAGCAGCTCAAAAAATGGCACGCCATGTTATTTATTGAAAAACCTGTTCTTAAAGCGATCACGCTTGGCGATTACCGAAATGAAACGATGGCTGTGGTTTCCGGTCACTTTGGCAGAAATGAAACCGTTCATTTTCAAGCGCCTTGCGATAGTCGAGAATGCGTCACCACCTACATGGACACCTTTTTGGAGTGGCTCAATCATCAGCAAGGATTATCAGATTACCTGCGCGCGGCAATCGCAAAATTCTGGTTTGTAACGATTCACCCTTTTGATGACGGTAACGGAAGATTATCTCGTATTATTGCGGAACGATGCTTAGCCGAAGCGGACCACACAGATCTTCGCCTCTATTCCATCTCGTCAGAAATAGAAAATAAGAAATCGGAATACTACGATATTTTAGAAACCAGCCAAAAAGGAGATGGCGATCTTACTGACTGGACAATTTGGTTTCTGCAATGTGTAACGGATGCCGCCAAGACAAGTCTCAATCGGCTGGAAAAAGTGCGTTCAGCCACCCAATTCTGGGATACACATCGACAACACTCATTTAATGAAAGACAGCGAAAATTATTGGTTCGACTTCTGGAAACACCAGACTTTGATGACGGCATCGCCAAGCGCAAATATAAGAATCTTGTCGCCACTTCGGATGCCACCGCGGCACGCGATTTGACGGAACTGGTCAATTACGGAGTATTAACGTCACAAGGAAAAGGCCGCTCAGTTAAATACTTTCTGGTTTTAGAAAAGTAATTTGCTAACCCACATTAAGGACAGAGCGACAACTATTATTTCACTCTGCCCCATATTCTTGCTGCAAACAGCAGGGCATTAATATTTAGGATAGATAGTAAGCAGTTGCTCGACTTCGTCACGACAGCAACCGACATCAAAAGCCAACCTAGCCAGTTGCGAAGCACGAGGTTGCAGGTTTTCCATGGTTTCGCCCTTCTCAATCGCCTCCTGCAACCAGGCAGAAAGTTTCGATAATTCGCGAACCTTGGATTCCATCTCCTCGGCAGGCAAACCGCAACTGCATAGGTTTTCCAGATTCACATCAAATCTGCGTAAGGCCTCATCCGCACTGATATTGGTATCCTTAACGATATTTTTAAAATGGCTGCTTCCCGGCATCATGTAAATCACCTACTCTCTGGAATATTTAGGAAGCGTTATTTTAATCAACGTTCGACAAGCGATTCATAACAACAATTTATTGAAATCATTAGGTTACAAGGAACAAGTCTATAAATAGCAATGTGTTTACATCCCGTCGCTCATAAGCTTCTTTGACCTTTTCTTTCTTGGCTCTTCGCCAAGTTCGTCGTTTGCTTGTCCAAAGAAAAGGTCGAAAAGTAAAGATACCCTCTACCGTTCGATTAAGACTGGCTAGCGTTCAATTTTGCCTACTTTCTCGGCTCTTTGCCGGGTTCGTTGTTTGTTGGACAAGCAACAAAGTAGGTAGAATTCTGTTTGGTGAGACAAAGGCAAAGTAAAATGCTAAAAAGACTTCCCTATGGAAATACCAAATGTAATTTTACTCTCCTCCCCCCCATTATTAGTTTATTGGCCGCGAACACAGCGCGCAATTCCTCCACTACTTAAACAAATTACTGAACGGGATGATTAAGTAAGACGCTGTAAGCCTAATTTGCATTTTTTGTCAAAGATGACAATATTCGTGTGTTAAGATGGCGAAAAAATTACACGGATATCGAAAAAATGCTGCTCAACTTTGGATTTAAGAACTTTTATTCATTTAAAGATGGAACTGAAATTTCATTTGAGCTTCCTAAAAGAGGCAAAGATGACACTTGTAATGACAAGTTAATTTCTAATGTTTTGTGCATAAAAGGAAAAAACGCTTCTGGTAAAACCAATGTCATCAAGGCGATTCAATTTTTACATAAATTTTGTATTAATTCTTTTTCTATGGAAAAAGACAAAAAGCTAGGATTTTCTAATTATTTTTCAAACGATGAAGCGTCAGAGTTTTATGTTGAATTTCAGTTAGACAAAACCGGCGAACGCTACAAATATGAGTTGGTTGTTACTGAGTTAGAAGTTATTAAAGAAGCGCTCTATCGTAAAAAAGATGCCTATAGCAAGATTATTGATCGGTCGGGTAACCAATTACAGCCAATTAAAGAATTTTCATCTTTAGGTGTTATGAAACTCAGATCAAATGCTTCCTTTATTAGTACAGGAAAGCATTATGAATTCGACGAAAAAACCAATGCTTTGCTCAAAACGATTAGCGATTTCTTTGTAAACATTGATTCGAATGTTTTTTCTTATGGACTTTTGAATGATGATTACTTAGATAGAGATGATGTGGTTTCTAAACTTTATTACAATCATCCAAAATTATTTGAGTTAACAAAATCATTAATTATTGAGTTTGATACCGGAATTGATAATATTGAAGTGCTTGAGCGTGATGATGAAACAACGGGGATCAAACGATACTTTCCAGTGTTCTCATTCAAAACGGAGTCTGGTGGCACCAAAAGATTGACTTATTATGAGCAATCTCATGGCACAAAAACACTCTATAAACAATTAGCACTTTATGGAATGGCGTTGGCACAAGGAGCAGTTCTGTGTCTTGATGAGTTTGATGTCCATTTGCACCCTGATATTTTGCCAAAACTTTTGGAGCTGTTTACAAATCCAGACGTAAATATCAACCACGCACAGTTACTGTTTTCTACACATGACTCCGATATTTTGGACTTTATGGGAAGGTATAGAACTTATATCGTTGATAAAGAAGACAATGAAAGTTTTTGTTATCGATTGGATGAAATAAGTAGTTCCGTGGTCCGGAATGATCGCCGTATTGCTCCGTTGTATAAGTCAGGTAGATTGGGCGGAGTTCCAAAGCTATGAGTATAAAGTTTGGTAGAGGAAGAAAGGCTAAAGCACGGTTGAGTGAAATTGAAAATAGAGTGTCTATTGATTCAGAAAATAATAACCTTGCTTCAAGAATGAAATTTAATTTTTCATATTTCGACCAAGATCAAGCCAATGGTCCTGGTCAAAATTTTGAAGACTGGAGTGAAAAACAAAAAAATGATTTTTACCAGAAATTGATTGAGTTTTCTCAGAAATCTATTGAAGAATGGAAGCGAGATGGAAACTTAAAAATCTATGGAAATTTTCCAAAGCCAGATAAAACCGATTTCAAAGAGCCTCAGCATACGCCGTTCGAAGCACAATGGGGTCGTTTTCGTCTTGGGGGAAAGCTCCGATTGGCGGGCTTTGTTTTGGATGGAGAACGTGATAATACTCTTCAAGAGGGTTCACGATTTCGTTTTTGCTCAAATACCTTTTATGTTGTTTTTTTGGATGAAAACCATGTGTTTTACAAAAGTAAACAACGGTAACCGAAGTAATTTACTAAACCCTCTTACGTTTTTTATATCTAAATTTAGCGCCTTTGGATTGGGAGTGTCTTCTTCGAGCTTCTAAGTCACGGTTAAATCGACTTCCATCTTCTTAAATAGATTTGACGCAAAGCGCCTGCCACGAGCAGAGCAACCAATAGAAGCCACCATTTCGGTTGGTCAATCGGCTCTTGCTCGCTAGGTTGCTGTTCCTGCATCACTTGCCCCTGCACGGTTTCCAGTTGTTCAGTTTGCTCGGTCTGTTCCGAGTTTTCAGACTCCGGTTGTTCCATCGCTTCGGCAGGCGTAGGTTCGGCGGCAGAAGTCGCCATATCCGGTGCCGGTGCGGCGCTTAGTCCGTAACCCGCCGCCAGTTCGGCAACATAAGCTCTAAAAGTCTGGTTGTCGGTATGCACATCATACTTTTCAGCCAATTCTTGATAGACCTGCACCAGTTCCTTTTTGGTTTCCTCACTCGCTTTCCAATAATCCTTACGAATCGCTTCCAGCATACGCTCCGCGATTTGCGCCATTGCCGTTGGATTGGATTTCTCGAACCACTCTTTCATATCAAGCTCATACTTATCCTTGATATACACATTGTGGAACTCTTGCCACTGATCGTCGCGCACCACATTACGGTCCATCACCTGCCAGCCCCAGAAGTTATTGATGGTATTGAGCATCTGCAAGGTTCCAGCATAACCTTCCTTCTGCATCTCTTTAACCCAGTTCGGGTGCTGATAAACGGCACGCAGTTCGGTCGCCAGAAAACGCTCGGCGGTTTGCAGTTTGGCCTTTTTCGGGTCGCGCATATTGGAGATATACAGCTGTGGCGCTTCGCCTTCCAAATGTTGCAAAGCAAGTGAAATCCCACCGAGATATTCAAACGGATGGTCGGTATCCAGCAAACCGCGCAGGTTGGACGAACGTGAGAAGACTGCCGCCGAGGTGCCTTTTAACTGCTCGGCATAGACATTGACCGGCTTGCCGTCTTTGGTGGTCAGCTTTTGACTCCATTGCGAGGTGTCCGGCCCGTAAGCCCACGACATACGCGACAGATACAGCTCGGCAAGTTTGCCGTCAGTCTCTTCCCATTTATCGGAAGCCAAGGTTGCATCCGGCAGTTTGGTGCCGTAGTCGCCACTTTCGGTGCCGAAGACACGCGTTAGTGCGAAGTTCTTAGCCGCTTTCGGCTCGACACCTTCGTCAAGCAACGCCTTTTCAATACGCAGTGTATTGGCGCGAATCAAGTTCTGTTGGTTAGCTTCGGGCCCTTCATCGAGATTGGCAAGCATCACAATCGCTTCGTTAAAGCGTTCCATTACGTTCGGGAACTGGTCACGATACAGTCCAGTCAATGAAATAACCGTATCAATACGCGGGCGACCCAGCTCTTTAAGCGGAATCACTTCCAATCCGGTCACGCGCCCGCCTCTATCCCAAATCGGCTTAACGCCCATGGCATAGAACACCTGCGCTTCCAGCATCCCCAGATGGCGCAGCGTTTCGGTTGACCACATAGAGAAGGTGAGCTTTTTCGGGAATTCGCCGTGCGTCGCTTGGTGCGAAAGTATCAGTTCTTTCATCGCCTGCACACCTGCCGCATAGGCTGATTTGGTCGGAATACGCGACGGATCGAAACCGTACATATTGCGTCCGGTCGGAATCGCATCCGGATTACGGATTGGGTCGCCGCCGTAAGACGGGTCAACCCATTTTGCCGACAAGCCTGCCAAGATACCTTTGGTTTCTGACTCGGCACGCAGATTTTGCGCATATTGAATGCCCTGCTTCACTACCGCAACTAACTCCTGTTTTGCGGCATCTTCTGCACTTAACGGCTGTTCGTCGATAATATGCGCTCGCACAAACTTAAACGGCGCCGTCTCTTTTAGCTCTTTGTAGTCGGTTCGGAACAGTTGACGACTGTTTTCGATATTTAGCGGCTTCATCAGGTCATCACCGAGCATCAGCATAATATTCAGTGCCAGATGATCCACCTCAGCGGTTTCACCAAAGGTATGCAGACCGAGCGGTTGCATCGCCGAACCTAAATCTTCCAGATAGTCTTCGATATCGCGCAGGAACTTATCGAAATTGGCGTGCAGGTCTTCAACCTTCCACCCCATATCTTCAGGAATTTTCATTTTGACCGCCTGCTCGATAATCAGGTCTTTGGCATTGGATTTGACCAGCCCTTCATCCAGCGAAATATATTCGCGAATCGCATCGTTTATAGCGACAAAATCATCCGACAGCCCTGCCGGAGAAAAAGGCGGCACTTGGTAGCTGACAATCACCCCGCGCCCGCGACGTTTCACGTGAAGCGCTTCACCGATATTATCGACAATATAGGGGTAAACCACCGGTGTATTCCACACCGCCAGATTCGGATAATCGTAAGCCCACAGACCGCGCTCCTTGCCCGGATGCCACTCTTGCGTACCGTGGGTACCGAAGTGAATCAACGCATCCGTCGCGTAGACTTCGCGCAACCACAGATAAACCGCCGCATAGTAGTGGTTCATCGGTTTTTTGGTGTCGTGGAACAGGTCTTTATCCTGCTCGGCAGTCGAACCACCGCGATTCGGTTGCGGTAGCACAATCAGATTGCCGAGTTTCAGACGCGGAATCACAAAACCTTTCTGACCTTTATAATCGACAACCCAGCCGTTTTTCTCGGCATCGCCCCAGTGTGCGTTCATGTCGTCCTGAATTGACTGCGGTAGGGTTGCAAACCACTGGCGATATTTATCCAACGGCATAAAGTCCCATAGTTCGGTCTTCATTAGATTTTGTACTTCGTCGGCGCGATAGGCCGGACGCAACATCACCGCAACCGCATCAATCATCTGCTGTTCGCTAACGTCATCCAGTACGTAGCCCTGCGCTTTCAGGTCTTTGACTAGCTTTTCGATAGAACGCGGCACATTCATATTGGAGGCACCCTGATTTTTCTCGCCCGGCGGATGATTCCAGAATAATAACGCCAGTTTTTTATCTTGATTGGCTTTGCGTTGTAGCTTCGCCAGATTCAGCGCTTTACCAACCAACAAATCCATCTGCTCAGGTAGCGGAATCATTTCGCCGTCCGGATTGACCGTCAGCACCACCGGGTCTTGAATGCCGATATATTCGGCATTGGTCAAGGTAAACGGTAGACGGAAAGAACTGACCCCTGCCAAATCTTGCATATAGACTTCGCGACCGCCTTCACGGTAGTGCAGAATATTCAGCACCGGAATGCCCTGCGCCTGATAGCGCAATTTGCGCCCTTCGACATCTCCTCCCAGGAAAGTATTGACCATCATTACCTGCGGTAACACCTTACCGTTATAGGTAATCAGCGGCTCATTAAATTTATAAGGCCGTCCGGTTTTCGGATTCGGGAAAGGATTATCGCTCTCGGCCTTATCTTGCACTGGTCGACCTGACGGACGACCCGAAGTCGCCAACTCCGGTTTTTCGCTCGCTACAGGGCGTCCGTTTGGCTTGCTCGAATTTTCAGGCCGCTCTTTTTCGGCCGCTACACTTCGCGCTACAGACTGTTGCGACCGAAACGTGTTTTGCGTCACACGCGCCTTGCGATAGAAAAACAACGGCATGGCTCCGCGCGCCTCAATTGCGGCAATGGTCTCATCCAGATGACGAGTCTGACCGTCGGCAATATAGCTCGACGTGGTTTCCATCGCGATAACCAGACTTTTCTCGCCCTCTTTTCCAGCCTTGGCATTCCACCAGCGGAGATAGCTTTCCAGATCGGCGAAAATCTGCTGTTTGTATTGCGGGTGATAAATTCCACCGTTCGGCATTTCAATCGGCAGTGGCACCGCGTCCAGATCAGTGCCATTGATAATCGCCGCAGCGTAATCAAACAGCAAGCGATGATTTTCACTCATTCCACCCAGATAATAACCGTAAACCTGCTGACCAACTTCGGTCGGCAGGTTGACTGTTTTCAACCGCAGCGGACGGCTCATGCGATTAATATGCACAACCGGCACCTGTAAAGCACGCAGGCTGTCGCCGGCGATGGTGTCCACTTTTGCCTGATCATCGGTGCGCGGTGCATCGACAATCACCAAATCCGCATCCCGAAGCACTTTTTGTACGCCGTCTTTACCGCCGGTTCCGTCTCGGGCGTCGACCTGTATCCAAGCCAGCTCAACACCCTGCTGTTCAGCCGCTTCAGTCAGCAGCTTGAATTTTTTGCTCAACACAAATTCAGTGGAAATAATCGCTACTTTCGGGCTGGTCTCGTTAAGCGTTTCCGACGCGGAAACCGACGCTGCTCCAAACAACAGACCGCCGCTGATCAGAAAGACCCAATTCATCAGGAGCTTCACTTTTTCTTACCCCTTAAAACTTAACTTTCACACCGGCCATCCACACACGGCCGGGATCGACATTGATCGACAAATCTTCTTCGTTATAAACACCGTTCTGATCACTGTCGTAAAAGGCTCGAACAATGGAGTAAAACTGATCGTCGAGAACATTATCGACTTTAACAAACACCCCCAGATCAGACGCCGTCGATGAGAAAATCCGTGCGCGCGTCTGATATTCCAGCCCAAGATTCACCAGTGTTCTGGCCGGCATGATTTCCTGATTGATTTCGTCAGCATAGCTCTCGCCGCGGTAATCAATTTCGGTCAACAAACGCAATTTAGCAGATGGATACCAGTTAATACGGAAATTGGCACTGTGGGTCGGCGTACGCGGTACGGCATTGCCGGCATTATCAAAATGTTTGAAATAAACCTGATTGGCGGGATCGGTCAGAGCCGACTCGCTGGTTACCACCGTGCGTGCATAAGGATTTCCCAAGGCCAGGAAGAAGTTGTCGTAGCGGACGAAATGACTGTCCAGCAGCGTGTAGGCAAAGTCGAAGGAAACGTTATATTTTTTCTCTGTCTGCAGCGCCAACTCCAATCCCTGACTCACGGTATGCCCGACATTTTCGGAACGGTCTTCAAGATTCGTATTGGTCGCAGCGGCTCCGTTGACATATTGACCGATGGCGCTGGTGATAAAATCTTTACGTTCAATGTAAAAAATCGAAGAATTCACTTTGGTTTTCCAGCCAAACAAGTCAAGTGCCGAGCGGATGCCGATTTCGTAATTCAACGTTTTTTCCGGAATCAGATCAGGGTTTCCTGACAACTCGGACAGTGTCGGTGCGCGAAAACCGGTGGCCACGCCGCCGTATAAAGAGGTCACCGGCGTAACATCGTAATCCCCTCCGATTCGCCATGAATGAATCGAAAATTCGTCGTCTTGCGTTTGATCGGTCAAACGATCCAAACCGTCCAGGAAGAGGTTATCGAAACGGTAATTCATCGTGACGGTCAACCGATCCGAGAGCGCTTTTTTCGTTTCAGCGTAAACAGCTCGGGTGATTTCTTCTCGATAAGCGTCGGATTTGATCGTGCCCGCACTGATCGTCGCTCCCCGAGAAAACGATCGGTAATCTTCTTTCACCGTCGTCACTTCGTCAAAAGTATTCTTTTTCAATTCGGTACCGACCATCAGCCCCCAGCTGCCAAAGGAATCCCGCGCCTCCAACTTGATCCCTCTCTGTACCTGCTCGTAATCGTTAAGGTTCTGATACATATCCACCTGATCATCGCCTACCCGGTTACCGCTGGCATCGTATTTGACCGGTGCAGACCAGAAATCGGTAATGTCCTGATATTGGTAAACCACAGCAAGCAGGTTTCCGCTATCCGAGAAGTCATTCGAGTAGGTCAGGTTCAAACGGGACAAATCAACCTGAAACATCCGCGTATAACCTCTGCCCGCCAACTCGCCTTCCGGATCGGTTTCAGCAGCAGTTACCCCCCTGACCGAACCGTCACGATCACGAAAACGGTCGGTTTTTTCAAAACCGAATGTTAAATCGCTGTTCTCATCGAGATAGTATTGAAAATTCCCAGAAAGGGTTTCCGAATCGCGCCGGGAAAAAGCGTAGTAACCGTCATTGTGGCGATCCGCATATTGGATGTGACCGGCAAACGCCTCACCGGCAAAGCCACCTTTGATCAGTTTTCGATCATAACCGTAAGCGCCGCGATCGTACTCGACCGTCACCCCTTCATGCTCAACTCCGCGCTTGGTGGAGATAATCACGGCTCCGGACAGAGCATCTTCCCCATACAGAAACGAAGCGGCGCCTTTCACCACCCGAATCGACTGAATATTATCCAGGTCAATGTTAACCTTACCGGTACGTTCAAAAACCGGAACACCGTCAATAACAATCGCAACACCGGGTTTTTCTCCCATGTAACGTTGATTATCGACACCGCGAATTTTGATTTTTATGCCATCGCCTTCCCCGGCCAAATCGGCGGTAACGCCGGGAATCGCGCGCAAAACTTCGATGATATTGGTCGCATGCTTGGCATCAATGTCTTCCGCAAGAATCACGGTTGAACTGGCCGGATCGTTTCTATCGGATTCGAACCGGTCCTCGATGGTTGAAGCGGAAACGAGAACCTGTTCCAACTTGGTGGAGTCCTCCGCATACCCGCTTTGTGCATACACCGGCAAGAGCGCCGATGCGAGAGCCTTTAAATACCATTTTTTCTGCATAGCTGTTCCTTCAACAATCCGAAAATCACTTTTTTAATTTAAGTGCAGGATTTTAGGAGGCCGCCGAAACACAAACAATGCGACAAATTGTCGCAGACATTTTCCCTTTAAAATCAAATAATTAAATGCAAAAAACAAATTATTTCACAACCCCAGTAGAAAGTTATATTGATAACGAATCATCAAAAGACGGTTTTCTTCCTCGGCAAAGTGTTCGCTATGACCTTCAAAACCGATGAAATGCCCTTTAAACGGCCGCCAGTTCAAAGCCAGACCGTAGCCGAATAAAGTTCCTTCCGAATAAAGGATGCTCGCCTGGTCGGCAATCAGTTCGGCGTTGGTGCCATCAAATCGGTGATTGGCCATTCCCGCTTCAATTCGGGCAATCAATCCCCATCTGGCATTCAGCGGATAACTCACATCCAGCCAGCTGCCCAAAAACTCTCCGCGATAATCCGGCACGCCGTAAAGGCTGTCCAGACGCCCCCTATCGCGCTTGTAAAATATCTCACCGGCCAACTCAAAGTGCTTTGCCTGCCATTTCGCAGCCAGATTCACCACTTCGGTTTTTCCAAAAAAACAAACCCGGTTTTCATCCAAGGTATCGCAGGAAGGCAGACTGTGCGTATGACGCGCACTGCCGACGGTAGACAAGGTTCTGCCATTCACATCCAGATCGGCGTACCCCAGCTCGAGTTGCAGATCGCCGCCGCTCCACCCCAGAGATAAACTGCGAACATTCACGCCGATCTCTTTTTCGGCTCCGCCCGGGAAAGCCTGGTTGTACCAGAGCCCGGTACCAATTTTGAATCCGCTTTTCAGCAACCATTCAAACCGAAGCCCGTCAATTCGCCACGAATCGTTGACAACCGCCCGCATCGCAAGCGGAGCCGCTCCCATTTCCCAAGAGTGCATTTCCTGTCGATTCAGAAACCCGATCGGCATCTGCTGCCGACCGATGCGATAATTGACCGAATCATCTCCCAAAGAGTTTCCGCCCACCCAGAGGGCCTCGATTTCCGGGTCAAGGTCCATTCCATGCTTGGCGACTTTCAAAGTTGCCGAGTGCTGCGAAGAAAGCGACAGATTTAAACCGGCTTCGACATAGGCAAGTTTGCTTCCGCGCTCGTCTTCGCGCTGATTTCCCGCTTCAAGCACGCCCGGCAGGCGCGCCGACGGCCAGGCTTCATCCGCAGCAACAAATTGCATCCCGCCGCCAAAAAACAGGGTGGATTGGCCGGCATCGCTCCTATGGTCGTGATGCGTTTCATGCGCATGAACAGCCTGTACGGCCGGAAGCAGAGCCAATAACAGCCATCTATTTAAAAGGGTCGGAAAAACGTTCATTGGTAAGCAGACTTTCATCGGTTAAGGTTTGCAAAAAGGCGATCAAATCGGCCTTCTCCTGATCATTAAGATCGATTAAGACAATCAAATCGCTTTTATTGGGATTCAATCGGCCGTCTCCAGCATAGGGGCCTTCGGTAATATTGCGCCCTCCGTCGGCATAAAAATCCAGTACCGCTTCCAAGGAATCAAGACTGCCGTCGTGCATGTAAGGCGCCGTGACGGCGACATTCCACAGACTTTGCGCCCGGAAAAGCCCCTTATCCGATTCCTGGTCGGTGAAATCGAATAATCCCTGATTGCCAGCCGGAAAGTCGCCGGTATTGCCGACATTGTAAAGACCGGTATTATGGAAAAAATTCGGTTCAAGACGCGCACCCAGAAACGTTACCTGATCGTTGAAATTGAAACTGCCGTGACAGTGGAAACATTCGGCTTTTTCGGAATTAAACAGAATTCTTCCACGCTCCTCTTGAGCGTTCAGAGAAACAATTCCTTGCTGGTACTGTTCGAACCGGGAATTTCCGGTCAACAGGCCACGCTGAAAAGCGGCAATCGCTTTAATAATATTGTCGAAGACAATAGGCTCCGCATCTTCCGCAAACACTGCCTGAAAACGTTCGACATACTCCGGATCGTCCCGAAAACGCTGCAAAATCGTCCCGCGATTCTCGTCATTGACGCCCATTTCCACAATTTCAGTGGCAAAAAGCGGTGTCGCCATCTGAGTTTCCAAAGTCGTCAAATCCGGATTTACCCAGGTGTAGGTACTGTGATAAGCCGAATTCACAACCGATGGAGCATTGCGCGTCAGAACGTCGCCGGTCGAACCGATCGAAACCTTCTTGCCGTCGGTAAATGCCTTATCCTGATGATGACAGGAAGCACAGGCAAAGGTTTCGTTCCCGGACAGACGCTTGTCGTAGAACAAATAACGCCCCAGCTGGAATTTCTCTTCGCTCATCGGATTGTCTTCCGGCACCTTTGGCGTCGGAAAATTCGGCGGCAAATCCCAATGCCATTCGTCGCTCTTCTGCGACGAATCGTTAATTTCCGTACCACTGCCGACGCAGCCCCACAGAAGCAGTGCCGCAACGATCAGTGAAAACAGTCCGGACACCGGAACAAACGATTGAGCCGTCATTTTGTCTCTCCCGCCGTCTGCGATGAAAACGGATCGCTGAAACGCGCATTGGTCAGCAGCGATTCGTCGGTCAGGGTATGCAGGAAAGCCACCAGATCTTTCTGATCCTGCAAATTCAGCGAAATCCCCTCGATCAGAGGATCTTTCAACGGGTTCTTGCGGCCGTCACCATGATTGACACCCTGTTGAATATTTCGGCCGTGGGCGGCATAGTGGGCAACGACAGCTTCCAGCGTCGCGACCGATCCGTCATGCATATAAGGTGCGGTCAAAGCGATGTTTCGAAGGCTGGGCACACGGAATTTCCCCATGTTTTCCGCCTGCGGCATCACCGCGACCAAACCGGGATTGCTATCGGGGTAAGCGCCTTTACCGTCCAGATTGTACAGGCCGGTATTATGGAAAGGTTTTGCTACCAAACGCGATTTAGCATGGTAGGTTTGATCGCTGAAGTTAAATCCGCTGTGGCACTGTGAACAGCGCCCCTGATCGCCGAAGAAAAGCCGTTTACCTCGCTCTTCGTCCGGCGCCAGACTCACCTCACCGCGCTCGGCGCGGTCGTAACGCGAGTCGGCGGAAATCAAGCCACGTTCGAAAGCAGCAATCGCCTTGACGATATTGCCGAAATGAATCGGGGCATCTTCTCCCGGAAATGCCTGCGCAAAACGATACCGATACGCCGCATCATTTTGGAAACGGGCCAGAACCTCGAGCTTATTTTCATCATTGATGCCAAGTTCTACGCCGACATTATCGACAAACATCGGTACCTGAGCCTGAATTTCCAGAGAATATTGCGAAGGGTTTGCCCAAGTCAGAGTTGGGTAATAGGCAACATTGACGATGCTCATCGAACTGCGAGCAGTTGCTTCTCCGGTCGACCCCAGAGAACTGGCCCGGCCGTCGGTAAACGCCAGATGCTGAAAATGGCAGGAGGCACACGCCTGGGTGCCGTTGCCGGAAAGACGCTTATCGTAAAACAGATGGCGTCCCAATTGAAATTTGGCCTCGGACATCGGGTTGTCCTCGGGAACAAATGGTTCGGGAAAACCGGGCGGCAGCTCCCACTGCCAACCCGAGGCGGAGGAAATTGCTCCGCCCTTCGAGTTTTCCGCCCCCGTCTGCACAGTGTCTTCCAGCGCAACGTCTGCCTGACAGCCGGTTAATCCGGCTGCCGGCACGCCGATAAGCACCATGCAAATCACCTTGAAAACGGTGATCAGAGAAGGTTTGATCGGCATCGATTATTTATCTTCGATGGCAAATACGCTCTGAGCATCTTCGCCCTGCAGCGTATAACCGGCATTGTCACCGCTCAAACCGATGCCAAGGGCTTTGAAAATAGCCGGACATTCCGGATCAAGCGGGCTGGACATACATCCGGCGGACATGCCACCGTCAAACGTCATATCCGAATCAGCGAACAAGGCCGCCACATTCACAACCACTTTCTGGCTGTCAGCATCGAAACGGTCAAAGTTCAGGTCAAGACGGTTCGGATTGGTACAGCTGGTTTCACTGCCGGTAGTCGGATCACCGATACAACCGGTTGAACCGATGTGAACATTCCATTTCTTCGTGGTGGCGTCCGGATTGCTGGCGGTCGGTTTGGCAATCGCCTCGTTCGGCATGAACTCGATTTTGGTGAACTTGCGTCCGCCCTGCCAGTTCCACCCCATAGCGGTGACGGCCAGAGGTGCCGGGGTATTTTCGGCATCCGCCTTGTTGCTGTGATTCAAACGGGTACTCAAATCGGCAGATTTCACCGGAACACCGATTGTCATCATCACGCCGCTGTAAGTTCCCGGCTTAACTTTTCCGGTGATGCTGAAATGATAGTCGGAGGTACAACTCACACCGCTGGATGCCGTGTTGTAACCGAAATCGATTAATGAAACGCCTTTCGCCTGATTATCATTTTCTTCCAGATAAACCGGCGTCACCTGACCCTCGGCATCGGTCAGCATCAAATTGGCCACATAAAAACGGGTATCGACCAATTGTCCGGCGGTATTCTGAGCCTGCAACGGATCGGCGGCGGTTTTACTGTCGCGGTCATAAACCGTATTCGCCAAGGTAATCACATCCCCGCAACGCACCGGAGAACCGTTGTTATGCATATCGAATTCCACCGAAACCATCTGCGTCGCCTCTTCGGCATTCGACGTCGCATCCGCAATGACCGCCAACAGCGTATTGCGATCTTCGCCGCCGATCAGCATGTCCGGATCAGGATTGCTTCCCTGGCTCATCAACGCATCCTTGGCAACCATCATCAGCCCGCGTTGAGCCGCTGACTTTTGTCCGGCGGACACGGTACCCAAAGCCTGCATATTGGTTTGCAGGGAACGCACCAGCACTCGGGCCGCCTTATGAGCCGCCGAGTAAGCGGCCTGATCTTCAGCCGTATTCGAAGCATTGCCTTTTTCAGCAATATAATCCTGCAGCAAATCGATGCTTAAACCGGTATCGGCTTTGACTTTATCGACGGCCCGCTCCAGAGTCAAAGACGCATCCGCCAGCATTTCCTGATGAATCAATGACGTCAGCGGACTGACAAAAGCATGCTGACCGGCCGGCGCGCTCATGGAATAGGCTTGACCGACAGCCGAGCCGGTATCGGAATCGATTGCGGTCGCCGGAACTTCCACCAGCAGCGGATAGCGATTCTGATCCCCGTCGTTCAGCTCCATCGAATAGCTGCCGTCCGCGGCAGTAACGGCAGAAGGCTCGTCGCCATCGCAAACGGCATTGACGTTTTTATCCAGACAAACGCTCGCCCCACTGAGGTAGCCGTCGGCAACCTTGCCGGAAATCGAAGTGGTTGCCGTCGCGTCGCTGCTACCGCCGCCGCAACCGGTCAGCATCGCTCCGACCAAGGCGCTTAAAGCAAAAAAAGGAATGTTTTTCTTCATGTTTCACCCGTCTTTAAGTAGAAAAGGTGGCCATTATAGAAATCGCATTTTGGGGGCTGAATGCGACAAATTGTCGCACCCTCTTTAAAAAAATCCGCTAAACACCAAAAATAACCGCTGAAAACGCCTTAAAATCGAGGTTCTGCTTTCAGGAGGCAGAAAAGGATCTCTTTTTGCCAACTCAATAAGTATAATTTATCAACCTATAAATTAACCAAGTTAGCAACCTTAAGTTGCCGGCGCGTCGATTCATCGGTTTGCCCGGATTTTATGCTTGAAACCTCACACTCAATTCAAGGAGAATGCCATGAGACCTTTAACACTTCTAACCTTCATCGCCGGTTGTGCTTTGAGCTGGCAAGCTTTTGCGGCAACCGTCGCCGAAACGGTCGAGATCTCCGACCCTTACGTTAGAATGGTTCCACCAAGCGCCCCTGCCACTGCCGCTTTTATGAGCATCAAGAACCCGTCCGCCAAAGACCATGCGCTGGTATCCGCCAAGGCTTATATCAACAAGGTCACCGAATTGCATACCCATATCCATGATGCCGGTGTCATGCGCATGCGCCGTGTTGAAAAAATCGATCTTCCTGCCGGCAAGACAACATCATTGCAACCGGGCGGCCTGCACGTCATGCTGATTGGCTTGCAGAAAGAAATCCAAAAAGGTCAGCCCATCAAAATCGACCTGACATTCGATGACGGTTCAACCAAAACCATCGAAGCGGTCGGTCGCCCAATTACTCCGATGGGCATGGGTAAAATGGGCGGACACGGCATGATGAAAGGCATGATGAAAGGCATGATGGGACAGGGAAACATGCTTTCGAACGGCCGCAATCAGAACCCGATGTCGCTGGTGATGCATGCCAACCCGGCGTTCCCGAATCTGATGGGGATTGCGGTCAAAAACGCCGCGGAACTGGGTCTTAGCGCCCAACAGGTATCTGAGCTGAAAGCCTGGACCAAAAACCACGGCGACCAGGTGCAACAGCTGTTCAAGGACGTCAACACTCTTGAAAAAGAGCTGATTCAGGACAGCCTGGCCGGATTGCCGAAAGCAGAGCTGATGGAAAAATTCGAAACCACTCTGGAAATGCGTCGAGAGATTGCCGAAACCAAAATTGCCTGCCGTGACAATATGCGAAAAATTCTGACGGCCGCGCAGTTCGAAAAACTCGCTTCAATCTATCCGATGATGTAAATACCCGGTCGCTTCCGTAACCGTTCCGAGTCGGGACTCAAGCGCCACAGCACGCTTGGGCTTCGGCATAAGAGAACGAAACGCCGCTCTTCTTGCATTACAATACAGTGGACTGCGCCCGTTTCAACGCTGGTTTTTCGCACAGCGGACTTAATTCGAGTAACCGACCTTTGCCGACGTTCAGCCATTCCAATTCAACCAGCACCAAATCGATTCCAACGGAATTGAAATACTACGTCAGCCTGCTGACTTTTCTAACCGTTCTCTGGCCGGTCACCCTGACCTGGTTTTACTTAAATCTGAAAATGCATTTTTCTCTCTGGGCTGTAGGAATCTGGTTCGGGATGATGATCGCTACCTTGCTTCTCAGCTATCTTCTCGGGCGTTTTCAACCGAAAGCAGACACTCTCGACGGCGAAAAATTCAATCTGTTCTGGTTTGGAATGCTGAGTTGGATCATGCTGATTAATACCGGCCTGCTATATGAAACCGGCGGAACCATCAACCCGCTGGTTCATCTGCTGCTGCTGCCTTTGGCTTTGGGCATGCTCATCCTTTCACCGAGATTTTTTATGAGTCTGGCCATGGTTTCCGCCGCCCTGTATCTGTTCTTAAGCACCTACTATGTGCCGATCATGTCTTTGAAAGTCAACAGCCTGCAAGCGTTCTTCGCTTGGCATCTGCACGGTTCCATGCTGGTTTTCATGCTGCTGGTACTGTTTCTGGCACTCTTCATTCTGCCTCTGAAACACCGGCTGGAAAAACAGAAAACGATTCTCGAACACCACCGTAATCTGGCGCTGCAAAACGAATACCTGCTCTCGGTCGCAGGTCTTGCTTCAGCTTCGGCGCATCAATTAAGCACACCTTTGAATACCTTGTCATTGCTGGAAGAACTTTTAAAAAGTGAAGTCCACAGCGAAGCCGGACGCGATTATCTGCACACGTTTTCCGAGCAACTCAAAGTCTGTAATCAAGCTCTACAGACTCTGAGAAACCGTGCCGATTACACCCATCATGCCCAGCAACGTTCCATTGCGTTGAACGACTTTCTGTCCGATCTGAAACAGGAATTCGCCCTGATTCAACCGCAAAGCAGTTTGCAAATTTATCTGGATCCGCTTCTGCAACCCGCCGAGCGGCACACATTGAAAATCGATGAGAGCTTCAAACTCGCCCTGATGAACCTGCTTGACAATGCAGCGCGTTACAGTGCGGATTTTGTCGGCATCGCCTGGACACTTCAGGACTCCTTTCTGAAAATCACCGTTCAGGATCAAGGCGGCGGCATGGAAGAGACGCGTCTGGAAACCCTGGGACACCAGCCGTGCAAGGAATGCCACGGCATGGGAATGGGCGTCTTTTTAAGCCGCATGATTGTGCAGCGCATGAACGGCCACTTGAGCTTCCGCAACCGCAGCTTTCATTACGCGGACAAAACCGAAACCGGGCTGGAAGCAGAAATTTTGCTGCCTGCTGCCCGATTGAATCTCGAGGAAATACATGATGAATGAACTCGACACGCCATTACTGATTGTCGACGACGATCCAACCTTTCTACGCATCCTGCAACAGGCGATGAAACACCACCGGATTGCGACCGTGGTTGCCCAGTCGCCGCAGGAAGCGGCCCCCCTTTTGCAATCGCATCACTTCCGATACGCCATCCTTGACCTCAATCTCGATGGACAAAGCGGCCTCAACCTGATGAAAGCGCTTCTGGAAAAGCATCCCGAATGCAAAGTCCTGATTCTTACCGGATATGCCAGCGTCGCCACCGCAGTCGAAGCCATGCGCCTCGGCGCTGTCGACTATCTTTGCAAACCTGCAAAAATCGGCGACATTCTGAAAGCGCTGGAATTTGAGCAATCTCCCATTGAAGAGGCACTGCCGGATGAGGAAGGTGACGATTTTCAACCCATGTCGGTAAAACGACTGGAATGGGAACATATTCAAAAAACACTGATTGAACACGAAGGCAATATCAGCGCAACGGCTCAGGCTCTGAATATGCATCGCCGGACTTTGCAGAGGAAACTGCAGAAGCGGCCGGTGGATAAATAAATTCCCGACCAGCGCGGCTCAATCTTCCCCCAAAAACAAAAAAGCCGCTATTAAGCGGCTTGGGAGCAATAACTGGATAACTTAAGGGCTTACCAGGCTTTGTATGGAAGGAATTTTCCGTTCATTGTCACAACAACACGGTCACCCATCGGATTTTCTTCCTTATCGATGTGCATGCTGTAATCAATCGCACTCATAATACCGTCGCCAAACTTCTCATGGATGATCTCTTTGATGGTTGGCCCGTAGACGCCAACAATTTCATACAAACGGTAAATCAACGGATCGGTTGGCACCAATTTATCCCAGGATTTATGCGGGAAGGCCTTCAAAGCGGTTTCAACTTCTTCCCCAAGCCCCAGAAATTCAGCAACTTTCGCAGCCGGCTCAGGGTCCAGATGGTTCATTCCCAAACATGCGGATGTGGTATAAACTTCGCTCAAACCGGCCGCTTCTGCGATATCGCACCAACCGACGCTCTTTTCCGCTTTCGCCAATACAATTGCTTCGGTCATTTCTACTTTAGTCATCATCGTGTGTTTCCTCTCATTGAGATTAAATAAAAGTTACACTCTCTTAGAGCAACGGCCATACCAAAACAGATAACTTATTGATTTACATAAAAAATACTTGTTTACATTTCCCTTCAAATACAACATTTATTTACAATTAATTACACTTTGTTCATAAATGTATTTAATTGAATAACATTTACCAACATTCCCCGCTCCAAAACCTTCCAAACAACAACTAAAACAAAATAAACCATTGTTTTTTAAGATTTTTTCAAAAAATGGCATCAAAGTCGTTATTAGCTGGACAAGTTAGGTTTATACAACCGAATTAACAAACTTAGTTTTTATTTAAATTTCTTTTTTAGGAGAAACAAAATGTCTGAAGTCGTTATTCCATCATGTCTACGCCCAATCGATCTTGACGGTCTTGCCAAACTAGGTGAAACAGGTAAAGCCAACCCAAATACGGTTAAAACCATGAAATCAAAAACCGTTTTGGAAGGCCAGTTTAAAAACTTTAACTATATCCGTGATCTGGATCCAATTGTAGTAGATGAACCACCCGTTCTACTTGGTGAAGATACTGCTCCAAACCCTTCTGAAATGGCGCTTCTTTCTTTAGGCTCATGTTTGTCTGTCGGTGTTCAGGCGAATGCTTCAAACCGCGGCATTCCACTAACCAAACTTGAAGTTCATCTTGAAGGTGATATTAACATTACCGCTGTATGGGGTACCGGTGACCTTGATCCTGAAAAGCCATTGGGTGTGACAGAAGTTCGTGCAAGCTTCGTGATCGAAGCTCCTGGAACAGATAAGTCAGTTCTTGAAGAACTGGTTGCGCACGCCATGAAATGGTCTCCAGTTGCAAATACCTACATGAATAATGTCAAACTGTCTGGCGAATTAGTCGGTTAATAATGAATCCGCCCTGATTCGCGTCAGGGCACTAAGGACAAAGGAGAAAGATCATGATTAGTCAAATCGTTCAGAATGATCTAAAACCACTTACCCTGGCGATAGACCACGGCCAATATACTACTGAAGTTCTTAACAAACTCGGAAAAGCGGGCGCTTTTCGTCACCATATCCCATCACAGAACAATGGCAATCTAAATCTCTTCGGCACCATTCAGGATATGGCGACCGTATCTGAAGAGTGCATGTCAACCGGATTCATGATGTGGGCGCACACTGTTTGCGCCTGGTACATCGAAAACTCGGATAACGAATGGCTGAAAAGCGAAATTCTGCCTAAAATGGTCGATGGAGACTATTTCGGCGCGACATCCTTATCCAATCCAATGAAATACTACGCGGGAATCGAAGACCTGAAAGTAACCGCTGAAGAAACCGAAGAAGGCTATATCCTGAACGGTTCTCTGCCTTGGGTTTCCAATCTGGAAGCCGGTTCTGCAAAACACTTCTTCGGATCGATTTTCCACGTTCACAAGAAAGGCGAAACCGAAACCCGTGACGCCATGGCCCTGATCCCCTGCGATCTGGAAGGCCTGACCATGAAACAAATGGTCGAATTCGTCGGTATGGAAGGTACCGGAACCTACGCGTTAATTTTTGATAACGCCTTCCTTCCCAAAAAATACCTTTTGGCCGATCCGGTTCAACCTTATCTGGCCAAAATCAAATCCGGTTTCGTACTACTGCAAACCGGGATGGCTGCCGGAGTGATTCAAGGCGCCATCAATGACATGAATAAGTCCAATCTGACTTTATCCGACATCAACGCTTATCTGGATGAAACACCGGAAGATCTGACTGAAGACCTGGAAGATGCTCTGGAACTGATCGAGTCTCTCTGCGAAGACCCATACGTTCCCGGCGACGAATTCTTCAAATCGGTTCTGGAAGCACGATTGCTGGGTGCCGAATACTGCAAACGCGCCGCTGATGCGGTCATGCAGTACGCCGGAGCGAAAGGCTACATTGTCGACGCAGCTGCACAACGCAAAATGCGTGAAGCCTATTTCGTTATCATCGTCACCCCGTCCATCAAGCATCTACGTAAGGAAATCGAGCGGCTGGAAGCTGCATAGGAAGGGAATATGAGCGACGAAGCCTACAAAAAATACGTCTGCAAAGTCTGCGGTCTGATCTACGACGAAGCCATGGGAGACCCGGATTCCGGGCTCGCCCCGGGAACGCGTTTCGAAGACATTCCAGAGGACTGGTACTGTCCGCTGTGCATGGTCGGAAAAAGTGATTTCGAACTGCTGGCGGAAAAACCGAAAAGTGATAATCAAGCTCCAAAACGCCGGGTATCAAACTCGGCCGACGTCCTGATCATCGGTGCCGGTTACGCCGGCTGGCAGGCGGCCGAAGCGATTCGCAAAGAAATGCCGGACGCGGAAATCACCTTGCTGACCGCCTGTGACGGAACCGTCTATCCAAAACCGGCGCTTTCCATGGCTTTGAGCCAGGGACGCGCGGCCGAGGACCTGAAAGAAGCCACTGCCGACGAAAAAGCGGCCGAGTTGGACATCGGCGTCAAGGTTCGCACGAAAGTTATGAACGTCAATGCCAAACGTAAAAAAGTCACCACCACCGGCGGCAGTTTCAGCTACAAAAAACTGGTCATTGCTACCGGAGCCAAAGCAATTACCCCAAAACTGGACGGTGATGCTGCACATGAAGTATTTACGCTGAATGATCTTGGCAGCTATAAAAAATTCCGCGCCGAACTGGAAGGCAAAGAGTCCGTCGCAATCATCGGCGGCGGCCTGATCGGCACCGAAATGGCCGAAGATTTAAGTCACTTGCCGCTGAAAATCAATCTGATGGTTCGCGAAAGCAACCTGATGACCTCTCTGTTGCCGGAAAGCATTGCCTTGAACCTGAGACATCGCATGACCGATAAGGGAATCGATATTCAATTCAACTCCGAAGTGGTCGAAATCAATAAAGCCGAGCAGGGATATGAATTGATCAAAGCCAACGGCGGCAGTGTCCACGCGGGCATCGTACTGGCCGCAGTCGGTATCCGCCCGAACATCGAACTGGCCAAGAAACTGGATCTGCAAACCCAACGCGGCATTGTGATCAACGCACACTGCCAGACCTCGGATCCCGACGTCTATGCAATCGGCGACTGCGCGGAAAGAGACGGTGTGGTTCAGGCATTTCTTGAACCGATTCGCCGTCAGGCAAAAGCCATTGCCCAGCACCTTGCCGGACAGGGCGAAGAAGTCTTCGATCTGGTTTCACCGCTGGTCAAAACCAAAACGCCAAGTCTGTCGATTATGGTCAGCCCACCGTTGCACAGCGAAAGCGGCGAATGGCAAGTCACCCAGGAAGACGGTCTGGATCAGGAACTGTTGTATTCGGAAGGCGATAAAGTCACCGGCTTTGCCCTTAGCGGCAATCAGGTTTCGCATGCGAACCAACTCTACCAGCAGCACATTCTTCAATAAGAAGACAGACGGCTCGCACAAGCCGGTAAAAGCCCCGCAAGGGGCTTTTTTCTTTCAACGCGGCATCTAGCCGATGACCAATCCGGCTCGGCAATGCGACAAAAAGCAGTTTTTCATCGTGTTGCCCACCCCGAATCTGGTTTCTCTGGCATTGAATTCCAACCCGGAATCAGCGACAACATTTGTCACCTCTACAGCAGTAATCGGTAACTCGATCGGCCAACGTTCGACTCCGGCGCCGGGGTAACGTTGTTCAGCTTCTTCCAAGCGATTCAATTCAAAAAACTCAATTGCCACCAAATCACCGTTAGGATATTGAATTTTCAGTCTTTTGGCCGATGGCGGGCATTCGATATCTTCTTCGCCCCCGACATTGAACCATTCATTATTCCGTATATAAGCTCTGGGCTCACTTCCAGTTGAGAGCATATTCAGATTCAGCAGAAAATAACCCTTTTCATCTCTCTCAAACCAAATTACAGGCTTCTCTTTAAATTGAAATATCACCGGCGTTTCATAATAAAAATTGCCTCCTACCACGGCCAGTAAACGATTCCTCATCCAATTGAACTTTCCACTGACTTGCTTCCAGTTCTCCTTCCCGCATCTCTTCATTTCACGGAGCTGATCTGCCGTGAAAGCACCCTGATCCGCTTGCAGATGATGCATTCGGCACAGAGCAATCATTCCATCCGGATTATGATGATTGGCCTGGTGCCACGGCGGATCAAAATGATGCCATTCCAGATAAGGCTGGCCGCATCCTGGAACAGGGCATCCGAATCCGACCTCTTCTCTTAGTATTCTTTTTACCTTTACTGGAGGATTTCGATTCATTTTATTCCCCTGCTGCTGCCAACATTCAATTGAGAAGATGCAACCATTGCAGGTACACCACCTTCTCAATTAAACAACATCGGCATTCGCTTTGTAAGAAATACGAATAAATCCGCCGGGCGATCTAATCCGTGAGTAGACGCCATACCGGCACGAAAAGCAGGAGAAAAGCAGAAAAAGAGACAACGCAAGAGAAGAGACTAAGTTTCGAAACAGAATACAAACTTGGCTTTGGGACAGGACTGGGCTTCTTGAGAAGCCACTCCTTTATGAAACAATAACGCGGAGGCAAGCCAACTTATTTAACTTTCAATCCCAGTTTACTTAATCGATAGTTGAATTGACGTGGCGTCATATCAAGCAAAGCGGCGGCTTGGGTTTTATTGCCGTGCGCCTGATGCAACGCTTCCATCAGGCGTTCGCTCTCGTCTTCAGACACTCGCCAGTAGTTGCGCTTTCCACCACTGTTAAAATGATTATCCTGATGCCCGCCGGTCGTCGCATTCACCCGATGGTGATCCATGACCGCAACCCGATCATTGAACGGCAGAGGCGCTTCATGTTCGATAACGGCAGGCTCTCTGCTAACCGCAGTCTGCCGGGCGATTTGCGACGCCGCCATGATTCCGCTTTCTTCGGCGATGATCTGCTGCATCAAATCGGCGGTGATAAAACGATTACTTTCCGCCATCAAAACCGCACGTTTGATCACATTTTCCAGTTGGCGAATATTTCCCGGCCAGTCGTAGCTCTCCAGAAATGCCAGGGCTCCCTGATCGAAAATCGCACTGATGGCATATTCCTGATTGGCCAGATTAAGGAAGTGCCGCGACAACAGACGGATATCGCCGTGCCGCTCGCGCAAGGCCGGCAATTCGATCGGAAACACATTCAGGCGATAAAACAGGTCAAGACGGAAGCGCCCTTGATTGACCCCTTCGTGCAAATCTTTATGCGACGCGACGATAATGCGCACATCGACCGGAATTGGCCGGTTGGAGCCGACCCGGGTAATGGTTCGCTCTTCAAGCACCCGCAAAAGTTTAGCCTGCAAGCCGAGATCCATATCCCCGATCTCATCCAGAAACAGAGTGCCCTTGTGTGCCAGTTCGATTTTCCCCTGCTTGGTCTGCGTCGCTCCGGTAAAGGCACCTTTTTCATGTCCAAACAGTTCGGACTCAAGCAGATCGAGCGGAATGGCCGCACAGTTGATTGCAATAAAAGGCCCGTCCTGACGATGGGAAGACAGATGCAGCATCCGCGAAAACTTCTCTTTACCGGTTCCGGATTCCCCTTTCAGAAGCACCGTTACCGATGCATTAGCCGCTCTCGCTACCTTATTCAGCGCATCCATCAACGCCGGACTCTCGCCGATGATTCCGTAATGCGAGCCCTGACTGGTCGCCAAGGCTCGCAACTGCTCATTTTCTTCCTTAAGGATCTGGGTCTGCTGTTCGATCATGGCATTAACCGCCAGAATCTCACTGATGAACAGTGCAATCAGCTTAACAATGTTCAAGTCTTTATCCAGAGAACGTGAGCGGTTTTTCAAGCGGTTGATTGCCAGAACGCCAACCGGTACGCCATTGCGGATGATCGGCGTTGCGATAAAGGAAACCGGCTCTTGAGGAAGCGTCTCTCGACTGACCGTTCTGCACAGATAATCGTCTTCAATGTCGATATCCGGAACAATCCAGGGCTGCCCGGAGTACATCACCTTACCGGTAATCCCTTCCCGGATGGCAAACCGGCTACGCGCTACCTCTTCCTCGGTCAGTCCGTATGAATAAGCAGTATACAGATAGCCGCTGTTCGGTTCTTGCAACAGCACCCGACCGCGGTTCAGCCCCATTTGTCTGGAGATAATACTCAGAATCGATTGAATCGCTTTCCCTGGCTGATGGGCGTTTTCAATCTGTTCTGCCGCTTCTTTGATTACAATAAATTCAGAATGTTCGGCAATATCCAACATCGACATAGGCGATCCTTAAAATTTCTAAGGGTTTCCGTCATTCTATCAATTTGTTCTTTCCGTTATAGACTAAGGAGGGCTTTTTATGCCGATCTCTTGCCACCTCTACGACCAATTGGAAATCGCCGCAATGCATAAGCGCAAACTCAAGCTGGTGTTTAAAGATCCGAACCACCCCTTCCATAACCACATCGTGGGAATACAGGATCTGCAAACCCGCGATTCTCAAGAATATGCCCTGACCGAAAACGGTGAAACCGTTGCGCTCGAAGGCCTTGATAAACTGGAAACGGTTCGTTGAGAAGACTCCCTTGCGGAAGCGAAAATACTTTGGCGCCGCAAAAACGCCAAAAGCCCCGAAAGGGGCTTGTAAAAAAGGATGACGAACTTACTCGGCATGCCATGAGTAACGCTTGATCAAAAACACGGCAACGGCATCGAGAAGGTATCCAATGACACCAATGACCACAACCATCGCTGCCAGCGTATCGTAGGCCAGCGTATCACGCGCATCATTGATGGCGTATCCAAGACCGGAAGTTACCCCCAGATATTCCGCAGGAACCAATACAACCCACGCAACACCGACCGCCAGACGAATCCCCGCAAAAACATCCTGCGCGATTGCCGGCATAATCACGCGGCGCAACATCTGATAACCGTCAGCACCCAGGTTTTTAGCGACGCGGAACCAGTTCGGATCGATACGCTGTACACCGTGAGCGGTACCGAAAACAATCGGCCAGACCGTTGCCATAACGATCAGGAAGACAATCGCTCCGTCCCAGGTTTCGAAAGCCAGTACTGCAATCGGCATCCACGCCAGAGGGCTGATCATGCGTAGAAATTGAAATGGCATATTAGCCAGCTGACGCATCGCCAGAAAGTATCCCATTAGAACACCAAGCGGAACCCCGATCACAATCCCCCAGAACAGACCCAGAAGAATCCGCTCCAGGCTTGATATGACGGTATCCCACAAAAACTCCGTGCCGATCAATGACCAGAGCGCGCTCAAAGCGGGACCCGGCGCAAAATCCGCAAAGGCTTCAGTGTCAGGATTGCTCTGGATCAACACGCCACCGATCCACCAGAGAACCAGCAGGATCGTCATCCCGAAAAGGGAGTTCACCGTTGTTTGCACCCACATCGGCAGGCTTTTAAAGTTCTGCGACAACTGAGTCATAAACTCAGTTGAACGCGCCGAGGCTGCTGTTTGAACCGTACTCATAACTCAAACACCTCTTTACGAATGGTTGGGTTGGCAGGATCAACGCCTTTAACTTTATCCCATACACCGAACTTATCCATTGCGTTCTTAACATACTCGTAGTTCACCAGATCCTGGGTAACAAAATCGGTATCCAACTCTTTCAGGAAAGTAGTGTCACCGGTTACCAGAGTTTCTTTCAACTGGTCAACGATGAATTTGGTTGCCGAAGGATATGGGTAAGGGTTGAAGTCGATACGGCCGACATCCCAATCTTCATGTTTGATGGCATCGGGATCCTGGTAATGCGACGGCGCATAATCCGTCATCGCCTTAATCACCGCTTTTGCCGGCATCGGCAGATAACGCTTGCCTTCACGAGACAGCATTTTCGCCACTTCCTCTTTATTTTCCTGTGAATAAACCGCACCGCGAACCACGGCATTCATCACTTTCTGCGACCACTCTTTCTGTTTTTCAACATGCTCGTCATGCATACAGACAACGCAACAAGGATGGTTTTTCCAGATGTCGCCGGTAAAACGCAGCATTTTCGCACCCGCTTTGGTTTCACCGAAAGCGTTAAACGGTTCGGCAACGATATACGCATCAATCTTTTTCGCAGCAAGCGCTGGCGGCATATCCGGCGGCGGCATGATCTGCAGGTTGACCTGGTTTGGTTTAAGCTTGTCGGTCTGATCCTGAATAACCGGTTCAAGACCGGCGTTTTTCAATGCCATCTGCAATACGATGTTGTGCATGGAATACCAGTAAGGCACGGCAATCTGCATACCGCCCAGATCTTCAAATTTTTCAACGCCGGTGTGTTTACCAACCACCAGACCGGAACCGTTCGTGTGCGCCCAGCCGGTAATCGTGACCGGGAAGTTGTTGTTGTAACGCATCCAGACAGGAATCGGTTTCAAAAAGTGAACCAGATTGAACTTATGCGCAGCAAAGCCTTCAATCAAAGGAGACCAACCGCGAATCAACGTCGGCTTCTCAACTTTCAAGCCTTCTTCTTCAAAAAAGCCCATTCCGTGAGCCACCAGCAATGCACTGGCATCGGTAATCGGCAAATAACCGATTTTAACAACTTCATCAAACGGCTTATCCGCAGCCATAACCTGGCTCGGCATAGTCAAACCACCCATAGCGGCAGCCATACCACCGGCAGCAGCCATCGAATCGAGAATAAATTCACGGCGGCCTTTTTGAGGGTTAAAAACGTAATCTTCATGGGACATTGGGTTATCAGGGCTACAATACTGGCACATGGGATAATCTCCTTAAAACTTTGGCAAAATTCAAAATACGGTTAAACGGTTCTTACGAAGCTAATGCTTGCTGAGTCTGCTGAAGGTCTTGCTGCGATTCGATTGCAGCCAACTCCGCCTGTTTGGCCTGATCGATTTTTTCGAATTCGGCAAACAGATAATCTTTCAGTTCGGAAAACTCTTCGGTTCCGCGATCACGCGGATAAGCCAGCGGCACATCCATCGAACCGACGATTTTCCCCGGGTTATGGTTCATAATGACCACCTTGTCAGCCATGGCGACCGCTTCTTCAATATCATGGGTAACCAGCACCATGGTGATGCCGTAGTCGTGACAAATCTGCGCCACTTCGGTCTGCAGGGCGGAACGGGTAAAGGCATCCAATGCCGAAAAAGGCTCATCCAGAAGTAACACGTCCGGTTCAGTTGCCAGAGAACGGGCCAAAGCCACACGTTGTTGCTGACCACCGGACAACTGTTGAACATTCTTGTCTTTATGCTCGGACAGACCGACCATATCCAACAATTCTTCAACACGATCTCTTTTCTCTTTATAAGTACCGGCGAAAACCAAGCCCAAAGCCGCGTTTTCACGAACCGTCATCCAGGGGTAAAGAGAAGGCTTCTGGAACATCATGTTCCATTTCGCACTCGGCTTGGTGACCGTATGCCCGTTGATTCGCACGGCACCATCGGAAGGCATCAGCAGACCGGCAATCATCTGCAGCAGCGTCGACTTACCGCAACCGCTTCGTCCGATCAAAGCGGTCAATTGCCCTTGAGGAATGGTTAAATTGATATCATCCAGCGTAGGACTGGTCTGTTTTTTGGTGTAGAAATGGGTAATATCCGAGATCCAAATATTTGACGACATAGAAGCCTCCTAAAACCTATAATCATTTATTTATAAGCTTCAGGTAAACCAACTTCAATTTATCCAATATTAATCAATAACTTACAAAGTCAACCAACATAAGAAAGGCTTATATCGACCCAAATTCGATCAAAATTATTTATTTTCAACTGACATTTGCACCCATTTGTTACAAAAAGAGACAATTTGTAACTATTTGTCCGACAAAGTCATTTTTAAGGCGTAAAAACCCGCCATTATCTTGTGCAATTAAGAACAATTCAGTACGCATCTCCCGAGTTACGACGCACAATCAGTCTCGCAGATAAACCTACCCGAAAGCCAATGCCAAAGCCTTTGTACCCGCAAAGAAAAAAGTACGCTAGAATGGCGGGATCAACCCGCCGACACGGCGTTATCCAAGCTATCGAGTACTTCAAATGAATAATAAATACATCGTCTCATGGGATCAGTTGCATCGTGACTGCCGCAGCCTTTGTCGCCACCTGATCGATTTGCAGCATGAATGGCAAGGCATTATTGCCATCACTCGCGGCGGCATGATTCCGGCGGGCATCATTGCCCGCGAACTGGGTATTCGGGTGGTTGATACCATTTCGGTCAAAACCTACAGCCACCAGACCATCCGCGAACCGCAAATCCTGAATGATGTAACCGCTACACAGAACGGCAACGGTTTTCTATTGATCGATGATCTGGTCGATACCGGAAAAACGGCACAATTCGTACGCGAACGCCTTCCTGACGCTTACTTCGCAACCGTCTACGCCAAACCGGAAGGCAAAACACTGGTGGACGCTTTCATTACCGAAGTCCCTCAGGACACCTGGATTTTCTTCCCCTGGGACCTGGATCTGGATTACGTCAAACCGATCTCCAGACATGCAGACGAATAACACGCCCGAACACCAGACAAAAAAATAGCCGGACATTTCCGGCTATTTTCATGCAAAAGCAATTGCCCCTTACGAACTTTCGACCAGCTTTTCCACCCGCAAACAAGCAATCGTGATCAGCTCACGCAAAGCAATTGGCCACTCTTCCTCCATTGCATGGTCAAGACGCTGGCGCATCAGCTGCAGAATCTGTTCTTTATTCTTACCACTGACCGCAACCACAAACGGAAACCCCATCTTGTCCTCATAAGCCTTGTTCAGCTGCGCAAACAATGCCATTTCGTCCGCACTCAGATCACTTAAACCGGCCTGCCGCTGCTCGGAAGAAGAAAAACCCGGCTGCGCCAGAGAAACACCAAGCTTCGGATGTTGGCACAAAGCCACTTTTTGCAGCTCAAAAGGCGCCTCGATAAGCAACTGCCGCAATTGTGTCTGCATCTCGGGAATACTCGAAAACGGACGACGACCGGCCAGTACCGGCAGAACCCAATCACAGTGTTCCAGCAAATCACTGCAGAAGGCAACAAACGCCTTTTCATCCAGTTCATTGAGATCATTCAATGTCATTTCAACCTATACCTTTTGTCGGTCAGCCCTTAACCGGACTTCAATAAAGCGGCACTTTCACTCTCAACGCACGGAGAGTGAAACTGGTGCCAGTGCTGTGCAATCTGCTCGCGGGTACAAACCCAGACTTTCGGCTTGGCAAGAATATACTCGATAAAACGCTGCAACCCCACCAGTCGCCCCGGCCGGCCGATTAATCGGCAGTGCAGACCGATTGACAGCATTTTGGGCGCTTCCTTCCCTTCTTCATACAGCACATCAAAACTGTCTTTCAGATATTGAAAAAACTGCTCGGAAGTATGAAACCCTTGCGCCGTCGCAAAGCGCATATCGTTGGCATCCAGAGTGTAAGGAACGACCAGATGCGGAGTCGGCGTCATACCATGTAGCCAATAGGGTAAATCATCGGCATAAGAATCCGCATCATACAAAGGCTGTGTCATTTCCAGCAACAAGCGACGCGATGCACTGCTGCAACGCCCGACATACCAACCAGCCGGTTCCTTTCCGGTCATCTGTCGATGAATTTCAAGCGCCTTCTGCAAATGTTCACGCTCGATTTCCTCGGAAATCTGCGCATAATCCACCCATTTATAACCGTGGCTGGCAATTTCCCAGCCGGAATCCAGCATTGCCTCGACCGCATCCGGATTGCGCTGCATGGCCATTGCAACCGCAAAAACCGTAACCGGCAGTTCATAACGGTCAAACAAGCGTTTCAATCGCCAGAAACCGGCTCGGCCGCCATATTCGTAAATCGATTCCATATTCATATGCCGCTGCCCCGGCCAAGGCTCCGCGCCGACGATTTCCGACAAAAACGCTTCAGAAGCCGGATCTCCGTGCAGGATACAGTTCTCGCCGCCTTCTTCATAATTAATGACAAACTGAACGGCAATCCGGGCGCCGTCCGGCCAACATGCCTGAGGGGGACGAGCGCCATAACCGTAAAAGTCACGATCATACTTCTTCTTCATATCCGCTCCTTCGTTATGCATCCTACATCCTCATCGTGATTTCAGCTTACGCTACTTTTTCAATCCCAGATACCAGCTGTTTAATAAATTTCGCTCTTCTTCGGTCATCCCCGTCAAATTACCGATCGGCATGGCATGCGTCAGAACCGTTTGTGCATAGATTGCATCCGCCTGACCTTCAATCTGCGCGCGCGTCTCTAAAGAGACCCCTTTCGGCGGTTGCGCAAATGCCGGATCGGAAGGATTCTGCGCATGACAACTTGCGCAGCGTTGAGCCATAATCGGTGCAATGCTTTCAAAACCGACTTCGCTGCCCGTTGGCGGAACATCCGGTTTTTTCGGATAAGTCAGATAAGCCAGAAGTGCCATTAACACCGCCGCCGCCGGCAACATCCAGCGATAAAGCTTTCCACGGTTCTTTAAGTTGAAATAGTGACGGACAAAAACACCGATCAACGCAATGGCAGCCAGAATCAGCCAGTTGTATTCGGCCGCAAAGGTCATCGGATAGTGGCCGCTGATCATAATAAACAGCACCGGCAGAGTGAAATAGTTGTTGTGCAGCGAACGCTGAAAACCAAGCTTACCGACTTTTCCGTCCGGTTCCCGACCATTTTCCAAAGCCTCAACCATGGCTTTCTGCGATGGAATAATCCCGAAAAAGACATTCGCCGCCATAATGGTGCCGATCATGGCTCCGACATGCAGGAAAGCTGCGCGCGGACTCAGCAACTGGGTCAACACCCACGCCGTCAAAGTCAGAAACAGAAAAATTACGATAAAAAAGGCGACCGGCCGCTCACCGAGGGGACTTTTGCATAACCAGTCATACACCAGCCAGCCAATCAGAAGGGAACCCAGACCGATCACCACAGCCAGTGCCGGACTGAGTTCGGCAACGCCCGGGTCGATCATGCTCAGAGACGGATTCAGATAGAACACCACCAGCAACAGCAACATGCCGGTGATCCAGGTGAAATAGGCTTCCCATTTAAACCAGTGCAGCACCTTCGGCAGAGTTTCGGGAGCGACTTCGTATTTCTGGACATGATAAAAGCCGCCCCCGTGGACAGACCATAGATCACCGGCAACACCGGCAGGAAGACCGGGCTTATTGCGCTCCAGATTGCCTTCCAGCCAGTTAAAATAGAAAGAAGCACCAATCCAGGCAATACCGACAATCAGGTGAATCCATTTCAGATTCAAATTGATCCAGTCTAAAATTTGAGGATCCATAGGGCTCTCCACATAGCGACACTCCATGAATCCAGAGCGCTATGCGGCAAACCGCAAAGGTTTTCGAGGATTCGCAGAATTATTCGGGTTTCAACAAGGCATACAAATCGGTTTCCACCGACTTGTCTTTCAAATGCAATCGATCCTGAATATGATCAATATGGTCACGCATCAGCGTTTCCGCTTCCACCGACGTTCCCTTGTCGAGTATTTCCACCAGCGCGCTGTGGTCATTGCAGGCGCAACCACCGGAGCCGGACAGGTTATATTGGGAAACGATCAGAGACGTGCGCGCGATCAGCTGCTTGGCCATTTCCGCCAAAGGCTGGTTTCCCGAGGCATTTGCCAGGTAAAAGTGAAATTCGGTCGATTTACGCAGCCCCTTTGCCCGGTTACCCATTTCGAAGAGGCGCGCCTCTTCACGCACCATCGAATACAGCATCTCCACCTGATAACGAGTCAGATTACCGGCAATCATGCCGGCTAAAGCACCTTCAACCACTTTTCGCGCCTCAAAAAACTGCGCTACTTCCTCCGGAGACGTCATCACAACACTGGCCCCGACGTTCGGCTTAATTTCCACCACGCCTTCGTGCGACAGACGCAAAAGTACACGCCGGATAATTGTACGGCTCACACCGAAAATTTCCGCCAGCGGCTCTTCCGTCAAACGCGCTCCAGGTTGAAGCTTCTGTTCTAAAATCACATCGAACAAGCGATCGTAAATGACCTGTTCCTGATTTCTAGAACTTTTCGTTTTCTCCATTAGACTTGCTCCCATCCTCGGAATGGGTTGATATATTCAGCATCAATTTCAACCCAAATTGTATACAATATAAAAAACAACAACAACGAATTTTTTGTGATTTTTTAAGAATTTTTTCTCTGAAACAGAAGAAAAACTGCTTGAACCGGTACGAATATCACAGGCTTGAAAACACAGACCCGACAAATATTCCATGCAAAAACACTTGCAAAAAGCCTTATCAATCGCCAAATTACGCGAAAGCATCCTTAAATCCCAAAATAATTTCCTCTTGAGCATCTAAAGTGCAATTTGCAGAAATGTGCAGATTTCATCATTCAGATCATTTTAATACGAATTGCTTTCAAGATGCTCTAAAACGGTATCCAAACCAGATCGCCAACAAAGCAAAAAACACTAAAATGCTAGATATGCATACAAAATTGTGTACAATCTAAAAATACCCCTCAGCCAGAGAAGACCCATTCATGTCACAAGCCAACTTAAGCACCCATATTCTCGACGCCAGTCTGGGCAAACCGGCCGGCGGAGTTCCGATCACGCTTTATAAAATTGAAGATGACGGCGAAACAAAAATTTGCAGTCTGACCAGTAATAGCGACGGCCGTACCGATCACGGATTTTTTCCTGACGGCGCCATGCAGAGCGGCGTCTATAAATTGGTGTTTGCCGTAGAGGACTACCTGCAAACTGTCCATAAGGATTTGATCGGAGAGATGCCTTTCTGGGGCAATATTTCAATTGAATTCCGTATCGGTGATCTAAACCGTTCTTATCACATCCCGCTCCTGCTCAGTCCCTACAGCTACAGTACCTACCGCGGCAGTTGAATAGACAGATTTTCAAGGAAGCACTATGAGCCAACCTATTCGTTTTCTACTTGGCACCGAGCCGGTCGAATTAAAGAATGTCCCACCGACGCAAACGGTTCTCAACTATTTACGCGAGAATGGTTTTACAGGCTGCAAGGAAGGCTGTGCCGAAGGTGACTGCGGCGCCTGTACCACCGTAATCGGTGAATTGAAAGACGGACGTGTTCACTATAAAGCGATCAATGCCTGCATCCACTTCATGCCGATGCTTGACGGAAAGCAGCTGATTAACGTCGAGCATCTGGCGGAAAACCAGACACCGCATCCGGTGCAATCCGCCCTGGCTGAACAACACGCCACTCAGTGCGGTTTCTGCTCGCCCGGGTTCGTCATGTCCGGAGCCGCACTCTATCTGAATCTGGCCGAAAAAGACTATGCCGAACAGATCAGCAAACTTGAACCGGATGCTTTAACCGATTTCATCAATGAAACCTTCTCCGGTAACCTGTGCCGCTGTACCGGCTACGGTCCGATTATCGAAGCGGCCAGACAATTCATCGCCTTGGGTAGCGAACAGACGGACACTTCTCATCTGAACAACCCGGCGGTCATGGATGCGCTACAGAAAATCGCCCCCAAAGAAGACAAATACTATAGCTGTGAAGGCTTGGAATATTTTCAGCCAAGCACTCTGGCCAGCTTGTGTCAGATTCTGGCACAGAACCCTCAGGCGCATATTGTCGCCGGAGCCACCGATCTCGGGTTATGGGTTTCCAAACAACATCGAACACTGTCAACGCTGGTCAATCTAGGACAGATTCCCGAGCTGAAGACACTTGAGGTGAAGGACGACAAACTGATTATCGGCGCCTCCGTCAGTTACAGTGAAGCCTTCGATTCTCTGTGCCAATACTATCCGGAACTGCAGGATTATCTCTGGCGTCACAGCTCGACACAGATTCGTAACAGCGGAACTCTGGTCGGCAATATCGCCAACGGTTCGCCGATCGGCGACATGCCGCCGCCGCTCATCGCTCTCGGTGCCGAAATTCGTCTGCAAAGCAAGGAAGGCGAACGGTTACTGCCGCTTGAAGATTACTTCATTGCCTACGGTAAGCAGGATCTGCATGCAGGTGAATTTATCAAGCAGATCGAATTACCGATCCTGCGCAAGGATACGGCTAAATTCCGCGTCTATAAAATCTCCAAGCGCTTCGCTCAGGACATCTCCGCCGTCAGCGGCTCCTTCCATGTCGATTTTGACGGCAACACCGTCACTGATGCGCGCATCTGCTTCGGCGGCATGGCGGCCACTCCGTTGCAAGCCGGAAAGACCGAAAACTTCCTGATCGGACGCAGCTGGAATCAGGACACTGTGCAACAAGCCCAAGTTCTGCTCGCCGAAGACTATACGCCCATCAGCGATTTCCGCGCCTCATCCGATTACCGTATGCAGGTAGCACAAAACTTGCTGTACAAGTTCTATATCGAAACCGCTACCCGGGACATTGCCGTGCCGATTCAGGTCAGCCATCAAGGAGGAATCAAACATGCTTGATACCGTCTCCCAGCCGTTAAAGAGCGGCGTGCGCGCCCCGATCAAGCACGACAGCGCGGAAAAACATCTTGACGGCGGCGCCCGTTATATCGACGATCTGCCGGAATCACAAGCACTTCTCCACCTGCACGTTGCCCAAAGTGAATGCGCCCATGCACAGATTTTGAGCATGGATCTGGAGGCGGTCAAAAGCTATCCCGGCGTCGTCAAGGTGCTGACTGCGGAGGACATCCCCGGTAAAAACGACTTCGCCGCCGTGACCGAAGGCGATCCGGTTTTGGTGACAGACCTGGTTGAATACCTCGGTCAGGCGCTGTTTGTGGTCGCCGCCGAATCGATCGACACTGCACGCAAAGCGGCCGGGCTGGCGAAAATCGAATATCAGGAATTGCCGGCAATCCTCGATGTGCGCGACGCCCTGCAGAAAAAATCCTTTGTTCTGGAAAGCAAACGTTTTCTGCGCGGAGAACCGCAGGAAAGGCTGGCTCAAAGCAGCCATCGCATCCAGGGCGAAATCGAAATCGGCGGTCAGGATCACTTCTACCTGGAATCGAATATCGCCCTGGCCATCCCGGGTGAAGATCAGGATATTAAGGTTTACAGCTCCACCCAACACCCTTCGGAAGTACAACACACCTGCGCCAAGGTATTGGGCGTCGCCGATCACAATATTAATATCGAAGTACGCCGTATGGGCGGTGGCTTCGGTGGAAAGGAATCGCAACCGGCGCAGATCGCCGCAATTACCGCTCTGTGCGCTTCCATCTGCCGTCGTCCGGCCAAATTGCGCCTCGATCGCGATCTGGATATGACCCTGACCGGCAAACGCCACGACTATGTCATCGGTTACGATGTCGGCTTCGACGATCAAGGCGTCATCCAGGCGGTTCGCTATGAAGCCGCCTCGCGCTGCGGTATGTCTGCCGACCTGTCGGCATCGATCAACGACCGTACTATGTTCCATCTCGATAACGCCTACTATCTGGACAATGTCGAAATCGTCTCGCATCGCTGCAAGACGCACACAGTATCCAACACCGCTTTCCGCGGTTTCGGCGGCCCGCAGGGCATGGTGGCAATGGAACGGGTCATCGACGAGATCGCTTATCACCTCGGCTTGGATCCGCTGGAAGTGCGCAAGCGCAACTACTACGGTATCGACGAGCGTAATATCACCCCTTACCACATGCCGGTGACCGACAATATCATCCACGAAATCACCGCCGAGCTGGAAGCGGATTCCGACTATGCCGCCCGCCGCGAGCAGTTGATCGAATTCAATCGAAGCAGCCCGTTTATTAAAAAGGGGCTGGCGATGACGCCGGTCAAATTCGGCATCTCTTTTACCGCCACCCATCTGAACCAGGCCGGGGCACTGTTGCATATTTACAGTGACGGTTCGATCCATCTCAACCACGGCGGAACCGAGATGGGTCAGGGCCTGTTCACCAAAGTGGCGCAGATTGTCGCCGAAGTTTTTCAGGTGGAAGTCGAGCGCATAAAAATCACCGCTACCAATACCGAAAAGGTTCCGAACACCTCTCCGACCGCCGCTTCGAGCGGTTGCGACTTGAACGGAAAGGCCGCGGAAAACGCCGCCCTGATCATCAAACAGCGTTTGACGGAATTTGCCGGGCAGCATTATGGCGTCGATGCCGACATGATCCGCTTCACGTCATCCGGCGTTCAGATCGGCGGACACAAGGTTCCGTTTAATCAACTGGTCATGCAGGCTTATCTGGCCCGAGTATCCTTGTCGACAACCGGCTTCTACCGCACCCCGAAAATCCACTTCGATCAAAGTCAGGGCAAGGGTCATCCATTTTTCTACTTCGCCTACGGCGCTGCCGTCACCGAAGTCAGTCTGGATACCTTGACCGGCGAATACAAAGTCGACCGCGTCGATGTGGTTCACGACTGCGGCGCCAGCATCAACCCGGCGATCGACATGGGTCAGGTCGAAGGCGGATTTATTCAGGGGATGGGCTGGCTGACAACCGAAGAATTGGTGTACGACGCGTCTGGACGCCTGCGCACCCATGCACCGTCTACCTATAAAATTCCGGCCTGCGGCGACCGTCCGAAAGCGTTCAATATTCGTCTGCGTTGCGACGCCAACCGCGAAGACACGGTTTACCGCTCCAAGGCGGTCGGCGAACCGCCTTTAATGCTCGGTATCAGCGTATTCAACGCTCTGAACAATGCCGTCGCCAGCCTGGCCGACTATCAAGTTTGTCCGCCTTTAACGGCTCCGGCGACTCCGGAAAATCTGTTAAAAGCTTGCCGAGCCATCCAAATTCCATCCGAGGCGGCTTATGCTTAACTGGTCAAAAATCGCCGCGCAGGCAGATGGAGAGGACGCTTTCGTCCTGATCTCGGTCGGGAAGGTCAAAGGTTCTTCTCCTCGCGAAACCGGCGCCAAAATGCTGGTATGGCAAGATCGAATGCTCGGCACCATCGGCGGCGGAAATATGGAATTGCAAGCGATCAAGCGTGCCCGAGAATCTTTACAAAATCCATTCAACGCCGGCAAGATCGACCGTACCCAGACGCCATTGATTCCGAAATTCGACCAATGCTGCGGTGGCGTAGTGGAACTGATCTTCGAACATATCCAGCCGCTAAACTGTCAATGGCTGCAAGCACTGCGTCACTACTTGCAGAAGCCAAGCGGATGCCGCTATCTGCAAACCGATTTGCGGCTGGCGCAACGCCGACTGCTGAACGAAGAACAGGTCGAACAGCTTCTGGTCGATGAGGATGTTCGCCGCGAGAGAATCGAACCACATCACTTTCCGCTCTATCTGTTCGGTTGCGGTCATGTTGGCCGGGCACTGATGCAGCAATTGCAAGCTTTCGACGCACAGATTGTCTGTATCGACTCGCGCCCCGAGCAATTCCCGGATCAAGAACAGGATAACGTCGAATTCATCTGTGACGGCAACTGGCAAACGCACCTTGAGGCTGCGCCGGATAATGCTTACTTCCTGGTCTTCACCCATAGCCATCAGCTCGACTACCAGATTGCCGAAGCGATCCTGAAACGTGATCGCCACAACTTCTTCGGCCTGATCGGCTCCAGAACCAAACGCGTTCGCTTCGAGCGCCAATTCCGTCAGGCCGGTATCAATGAAACGTGCCTTGAAAAGATGCACTGTCCGATCGGTTTACCGGAGCTGAAAGGAAAAGCCCCGCAAATCATCGCCGCTTCGGTTGTCGCTCAACTGCTGATCGAACGCGAAAAAAACGCCAAACAACAAACTTCTCCGTTAGCCAAGGAAACCATTTATGTGTGATTGTCCGCACCATTTCACCGAAGAAAACCGCTCTTTAATGCGCAAAGCGATTGCGCTTTCCAAAGAGAAAATGGAAGCCGGTTTCGGCGGGCCTTTCGGGGCGATTATCACCAAGGACGGCAAAGTGATCGCCGAAGGTTACAATCAGGTCACTTCTTCCAACGACCCGACCGCTCACGCGGAAGTCACCGCCATCCGCAACGCCTGTCAGGCTCTGGGGACTTTCGATCTGAAGGGGTGTGAAATCTATACCAGCTGCGAACCCTGCCCGATGTGCCTGAGCGCCATCTACTGGGCCCGTCTCGACAAAATTTATTATGCCAACAGCCGGGAAGACGCCGCTGAAATCGGTTTCGACGACGCCCTGCTGTATGACGAAATTCCCAAACCGATCGAACAGCGCAGCATTCCGACCGAACGCCTGCTGGAAGATGAAGCCATTGAACCCTTTAAAGACTGGCAGGCCAAAGAAGACAAAGTTCCTTATTAAGGATTCTTTCGCTTATTGAACTGAGGGACCGATTCCACGCAACCGATTTAATTGTCAAAAGGAGATCCGATGACTCCGCGATTGCAACTGAAACAGATCACCAAGGCCTTTCCCGGCTGTCTCGCTAACGACCGCGTCGATCTGAAAATTCAACCGGGCGAGATTCACGCTTTGCTCGGTGAAAACGGTGCCGGAAAGAGTACCCTGGTAAAAATGATTTACGGCCTGATGCAGCCGGATTCCGGTCAGATCTTCTGGCAGGGTGAAGAAATCACCATGCAGAATCCGAAAATGGCACGCAGTCTCGGGATCGGTATGGTCTTCCAGCACTTTTCACTTTTCGAAGCGATGACCGTGCTGGAAAACATCGCGGTCGGCATGGATCAGGCAGTCGATCTGAAAACGCTCGAGAAACAGCTGGTAGAAATTTCCGCCGATTACGGTTTGCAGATCGATCCGCGCAAAGCGATCCATGATCTGTCGGTCGGTGAGCGCCAGAGGGTGGAAATTCTCCGCTGCCTGCTGCAGCAACCCAAGCTGCTGATTATGGACGAGCCGACTTCGGTACTGACGCCTCAAGAGGTCGAAAAATTATTCGTTACCTTGAAGCGCTTGGCATCTGAAGGTGTCTCTATTTTATATATCAGCCATAAACTGGACGAAATCAAAACTCTGTGTCATAGCGCAACGATTTTGCGCGGCGGTCGCTTTATCGAAACCCTTAACCCGACGCAGGAAACTCCGGCCGCCATGGCCCAACGCATGGTCGGTGAGAAAATCACCCCGCCGAAACGCACTGAAAAAACCGCTTACGGCAAAGAAATCATTCGCGTGCAAAATCTATCGGTTGAATCCGACCAACCGTTCGGCAACGATCTCAAGGAGATCAGCTTTCAGATTCGCGAAGGCGAAATTCTCGGCGTAGCCGGTATTGCCGGTAACGGTCAGACCGAACTGCTGGAAGCGCTTTCCGGAGAAGTCGACACCCCGATCGACAGCATTGTCATCCAGGGACGTCCAAGCGGGAATCTGCCGTCCAATCAACGACGTATGATCGGCATGGCTTACGTTCCCGAAGAGCGTCTCGGGCACGGGTCAGTACCGGACGAATCTTTGCACTCCAATGCCCTCTTGAGTGGCTACCAAGCCAAAAAACTTCTTAATCGCGGCTTTATCGATCACAAAAAATGCAGCGATTACGCCAATCACATCTGCGACAAATACAAGGTCAAACAATCCGGCATCAACTCTGCCGCTAAAAGCCTATCCGGCGGAAATCTGCAGAAATTCATCGTCGGTCGTGAAATCGAACAGGGGCCCAGTCTGCTGATCGCCGCCCAGCCAACCTGGGGGGTCGATGCCGGTGCCGCCGCCGCCATTCATCAATCGATTATCGATCTGGCGCAGAAAAACAGTGCCGTGCTGGTGCTGTCGCAAGATCTCGACGAGCTGTTTGCGATCTGCGATGCCATCTGTGTGATCTATGAAGGACGCCTGTCGGCCACCTATCCGATTTCGGCGATCAGCCGCGAAGAGATCGGTTTGCTGATGGGCGGGATTACGCCGCACCTTTCAACCCCGGCACAAACAGCATAAGGAGCTTCGCTAATGATATTGCTTAAACTCGAAGCGCGCAGTCAACCATCCGACAAGATGCGTTATCTCTCGCCGTTAATCGCGGTGGTGCTAACCCCTGCTCTCCGGAATCGTGCTGTTTTCCTTGATGGGTACCTCTCCGTGGGAAGGACTGTACGTTTTCTTTATCGAACCGGTCTCCAGCCTGTACGGTCTGGGCGAACTTGCCGTCAAGGCAACTCCGCTGATTCTGATTGCACTCGGCCTGTCGATCGGTTTTCGAGCCAATATCTGGAATATCGGTGCCGAAGGACAACTGATTATCGGCGCCATCTTCGGCGGCAGTCTGGCATTGTGGATCTACCCTGACGGCAACATCTGGCTGATCCCGTCGATGATCGTATTCGGCGCCATCGGCGGCATGCTGTGGGCGGCAATTCCGGCACTTTTGAAGACCCGTTTTAATACCAATGAAATTCTTACCAGCCTGATGCTGACCTACGTCGCCATCCTGCTGCTTAATTATCTGGTAAATGGCCCTTTACGCGATCCTTCGGGTTATAACTTCCCGGAATCGCGCATGTTTCAGGACGCGGCGCTCCTGCCGATCTTACTGGAAGGCACGCGCTTGAATCTGGGGAGCCTGGTGACGCTGATGATTCTGATCGGCCTGTGGGTCATGCTGTCGAAAACCCTGATCGGTTTTCAGATTCGCGTGGTCGGGCAAGCGCCGGATGCCGCCAAATACGCCGGTTTCAATCATAAGAAAATTATCTGGTTCAGCTTGATGCTCAGTGGCGGGCTCGCCGGAATTGCCGGAATGATGGAAGTCTCCGGCCCGATCGGTCAGATCTTACCGTCGATCTCTCCGGGCTACGGCTTTACGGCGATTATCGTCGCCTTTCTTGGCCGATTGCATCCGCTCGGGATACTTTTTGCCGGACTGATCATGGCGATCTCTTATCTCGGTGGAGAATCGGCGCAGATTTCGCTCGGTCTGCCAATGGCTTTGACCGGGGTTTTCCAAGGCTTATTACTGTTCTTCCTGCTGGCAGCCGATGTACTGATCCGTTATCGCATTGTCATCGCGTTTAAATCCAAAGCGGCTCAAGTTTAAAAGGAATTTTTTATGGCATTGAATCCTGAAGTTATGGCTTTGATAATCGTCACCATTATCGGTGCAGCGACACCGCTGCTGCTGGCGGCGCTCGGCGAACTGATCGCGGAAAAATCCGGCGTCCTCAATCTGGGGCTGGAAGGCATGATGATCATGGGCGCGGTCATCGCGTTTATGACCGTACATAACACCGGCAGCGCCACCCTCGGCATTCTGGCCGGTATCCTCGCCGGCATGGGTATGGCGCTGATCTTCGCTTTCCTGACCCTCAGTCTGCAATCCAATCAGGTTGCAACCGGTCTGGCACTGACCATTTTCGGCCTCGGTCTCAGCGCCCTGCTGGGGAGGGAATATGTCGGGATTGCCTACAGCGGTTTGCCGAAACTGGATCTGCCGGTTTTGAGCGAACTGCCGTTTTTCGGCAAGGTGCTGTTCAGCCACGATATCCTGATTTATTTTTCACTGTTTATGGTTTTCGCCACCTTCTATTTCCTCAATCGCACCCGTTCCGGCCTCATTCTGCGTGCCGTCGGCGAATCGCACGATGCGGCGCACTCCATCGGCTATCCGGTTATTGCCATCCGCTATATGGCAGTACTTTATGGCGGCGCCATGAGCGGTCTGGCTGGCGCTTATCTGTCGCTCTCCTATTCACCGATGTGGGCCGATAATATGACCGCCGGTCGAGGCTGGATTGCGCTGGCACTGGTGGTATTTGCCATGTGGATGCCGTCGCGAGTGCTGCTCGGTGCCTATATGTTCGGCGGAATCACCATTCTACAGTTGCACGGTCAGGGAATGGGGATCGCCATTCCGTCGGAATTCTTCTCGATGCTGCCGTATCTGGCAACCATTATCGTACTGGTCATTATTTCCCGACAGAGCAGTGCCACCCTGGCACCGGCCAGCTTGGGGAAACCGTTCCATCCGACCCACTAACGTCATTGAACAACAACCAATCAACCCGCCCCGGCGGGTTTCATGGGGATTTTTCCGCCGTCGTCGCTGGGATTACATCTTGCTTCCACCAGATCTCCGGTGTCTCTGGTGCCTGAATGCGGATAATCTCCCCCATTATCGGAAAACTTACCGGTACATCCGCTTGTTCGGCCGCTTTTGAAATGCGTTCAAAAGGCTCTTTCCAAGGATGCGTGGAAAGCTTAAAGCTGCCGTTATGAATCGGAAACAGCCATTTGCCGCCGAGATCAAGATGAGCTTGGACGGTTTCTTCCGGCATCATGTGAATTTTTTGCCATCTCGGGTTATAGGCGCCGTTTTCCAGAAACGTCATATCAAACGGTCCGAAGCGCTTTCCAATCTCTGCAAAACCGTCGAAATAGCCACTGTCGGCACCAAAAAACAGATTAAATTGCGCGCTGGAAATCACCCAGGAAGCCCAGAGGGTTTTATTGCGATCAAAGATTCCCCGGCCGGAAAAATGCTGTGCAGGAGTGGCAGTAATCGTCAGCGACCGGTCTTGCGCCTGCTCCCACCAATCCAGCTCAGTAACTTGCGAGGGCTCGAATCCCAGTGCCAGAAGATGCGACTTGATTCCCAGAGTGGTATAGACATGACCGATTCGGTCTTTAAGAGCGCGTAATGTCGGCTCATCGAGATGATCATAGTGATTGTGAGAGAGGATCAGAATATCGATAAACGGCATTTCTTCAAGAGAGATCGGCATCTCGTGAAAACGTTTCGGCCCGAAGAAAGAAAACCGGCGAGGTTCTTTCGGAAAAAACCGGATCGGTCAAAACAAAACGATGATCCAGACGCATCAGCAAAGTCGAATGGGCAAAGCGCACGACGGAACCGTCCGGCATGGCCAGTAAATCATCCCCGCTCAATTTCTGCACCGGAATCTGGCCGCTTTCAGGTTCCAGTCCTTTCGTATCCTGCACGAACAGTTGCCACATAATCTTGACGGTTTCGCCAAAACCGATCTCCTGCGTATCCATGGCACTGGCAAACACCCCGTCCTGATAAAAGGAAGCGCTGTAGCGCGGATCGACTTCGCGATTGGCGCAACCACTCAAGATCACGGGCGCTAGACTCAAGGCAAAGATTCGTTGACAGAGTTTTTTTCATCATAAAGTTATCCAGAAGTTTTAAATTCCATTCCGTGATCATAAACAGAAAACAGACAATCGCGAAGCACCGTTTCTACGATTGTTTTGCCTGAATCTCCAAAAACGCTTCCATTTGGCTGCTGTTTCGAGCAGACAAGCGCAATCATCTGGTCGTTAAACCGCGTCAATTTCAATGTTTCAATGATCGGCAATATGCAAGAAACCCAAGAGGTGGTGAACTACTGCGCGGATAACAAAGTCTTACCGCAGATCCAGATCATCAAGGCCGAACAGGTCAATGAAGCCTGGAAAAACGTGGTCGATAAAAAGGCGCGTTACCGCTATGTGATCGATGCTTCTAGCATTTAACACGCCTCATTAGGCTTGACTGCCCGCCACCGGAGTCGTCGGCAAAACACTTTTTCAATTCAGGAAAAGGGGTCACGGAAACAGAAAAAGGGGCTGGAATCAGCCCCTTGGCAGGATAGCGTAAATCGTTAAGACAACTAAGCGGCAGCTTCAACCTTCGCGTCTTTCTTTTCCGGAAGCAACAGGCTGAGAGTAATCGCCGTCAAGCCTCCTAAAGTCACCGCAGAACCAAATACATTCTGCACCAGTTTCGGCATTTCACCCAACACCGCCGGATTGGCGGCAACACCGAGTCCGGCGCCGAACGAAACCGCCATGATCAACAGCTTGCGTCGATCAAGTTCTTCGTTGGAAAGAATCTTGACGCCGGCAGCGGCCACCGTTCCGAAGAGTACCAGCGTTGCTCCGCCCAGCACCGGTTTCGGCATTTCCTGGAGAACGCCTCCAATGACCGGGAACAGACCGAGAATCAGGAAGATTCCGGCAACGAAATAGGCCACATATCGACTGGCAACGCCGGTCAGCTGAATCACACCGTTATTCTGGCTGAAAGTCGTATTCGGGAAAGTATTCAGAGCCGAAGCAATCAACGAGTTCACTCCGTCACCCAACACCCCGCCTTTGACACGGCTGTAATACAAATCCCCTTTAATCGGCTGTTTGGAGAAAATTGAATTAGCGGTTAAATCGCCGGTGGTTTCGATCGCGGTGATCAGATAAATGATCGCCACCGGAATGAAAGCCCCCCAGTCGAAGGAGAAGCCGTATTTAAACGGAATCGGAATATTGATCACCGGCAGACTCGCCAGCTTGTCAAAAGAGACTTTCCCCATAAACATCGCGACAATAAAACCAACCGCCAGACCGATGATGATCGACGACAAACGTACCCATTCGTTTTTGGAACGGTTAAGGGTGATAATCACCGCAAGCACCAGCACGCCGAGCCCGAGATTTTCCGGACTACCGAAATCCGGCGCTTTGAAGCCACCGGCCAGATCGGTAATGCCGACCTTGATCAGGCTGACCCCGATGATGGTGATCACAATACCGGTTACCAGAGGCGTGATGATGCTTTTCAGTTTGTGGATAAACTGGCTGAGGACGATTTCAACGAAGGCACCGAAAAACGCCACACCGAAAATCAACGACAGAATTTCGTCCGGGCCGCCGCCCTTGGCCTTGGCAATAAAACCGGCCGCCAGAATGGAACTCAGAAAGGCAAAGCTGGTTCCCTGCACGCAAAGCATCCCTGCACCGATGCCCATCGGGCGGCGCGCCTGGATAAAGGTAGCGATACCGGAAACAATCAGCGCCATACTGATTAAATACGGAATATTCGACCCCAACCCCAAAACACCGCCGATGATCAGTGTCGGAGTAATGATCCCGACAAAACTGGCCAACACATGCTGCAAGGCCGCAAACATCGACTCCTTGACCGGCGGTCTATCATCCAGATGATAGATCAGATCGGATGTCTCATTTGATTGACTCATAACGACTCTCCATTAAGCTATTAAAAGCTTGCTTTTCAGTCCAAGGCGCCGTAAACACTTTGAACCGAGTAGATGCGCCCTTCCGTCGGAAAGGCGTTTAACAGTTCGAAAAACAGTTGCTTACTGAGGCAGGGTTCCATCAACCCCTTGCACATACCAGTTCATCCCCAGTAACTCACCGTCAGGCAGAACCTTTCCTTCCTCAACCCGTAACTTACCGGATTGATCCTTAATCGGCCCCTGGAAAGGATGGACGGCACCGCTCTTGATGTCGTCAATGGTTTTTTCCGCCATTGCCACCACATCCTCAGGCACAAAATCCGCAAACTTGCCGATCCCAACCATACCGGATTTGATTCCACCCCAAGTGTCATCCTGCTTCCAGGTACCTTCCATGGTTTCCTTGGTTTTCTGGATGTAGTAACCGCTCCAGTCGTCGATAATCGCACTGATATGCGCTTTCGGCGCAAAAGCACTCATATCCGAAGCCTGCCCGACGGCATAGACCCCACGCTGCTCGGCCACCTGCAACGGTGCCGGCGAGTCGGTGTGTTGCATGACAACATCCGCTCCCTGATCAATCAGAGCCTTGGCGGCATCGCCCTCTTTACCCGGATCGTACCAGCTGTTTACCCATACGACCTTGACTGTCGCATCCGGATTCACGGAATGCAATCCCTGAACCGTTGCGTTAATGCCGCGCACCACTTCGGGAATCGGGAAAGAAGCGATATAACCGATCACGTTTGATTTGGTCATCTTGCCGGCAACCTGCCCCATTACATAGCGCCCTTCATAAAAACGCGCACTGTAGATTCCGACATTCGGCGCGGTTTTATACCCGGTCGCATGCTCAAAATGCACCTTCGGAAAACGCTTGGCCACTTTCAATGTCGGGTTCATAAAGCCGAATGAAGTCGTAAAAATCAGATCGTGACCGGTTGCTGCCAGCTTACGAACCACACGTTCCGCATCGGCGCCTTCGGCGACCTTTTCGACATAAGTGGTTTTAACCTGATCGCCGAAGGCTTTTTCCACTGCCAGACGTCCTTGATCATGCTGGTAACTCCAGCCGTGATCCCCAATCGGTCCGACATAAACAAAGCCGACTTTCAACGGATCCGCCGCCAGGCTTGCCGAAGAGAGACTCAAGCCGAACACCGCCGCCAGGACAGACAGAAAAGGTTTAACAAATTGTCTTCGATTCATGTCCGGTCTCCGGCTTAAAAGGTCCATTTAACGGTCAGCTGCGGAACACCTTCGTCATCGACGCCCTTCTGACCGAATTTATTTTTCCAGTACATATACTCAATTCCGGCATACAGCTGTTTCGGCGCCCCCCACAAATCGCCGACGTCCATCAGAAGACGAGGCTGGGCAACAATATTGTCTTCCGTCTTGCCGACCTCTTTTTCCGCCCAGGCGTAGTCAAGGAAACCTTCAAACAACCAGTTGGTATAACCGATTGAGAACGGAGCCATCCACACCAAGGTCACCTGCGGAGCAGAACTGACTTCACCGGGAAAATTCGAATTTTCACTGTAACGGTTATAGATATTTACCTTGGCAACCGGAACACCGGGAATATCCAGATCAAAACCGAAACCGAACAGCTTGGCATTGGTCACTTCGCCAAATTCCCAGGTTGCGGCAAGACTGACATCCTTCACAAAACCGAAAGACAGATCTTTGCCACTGATCTTGCCCAGCGACAGACGCGGAGAAAACTCACCATAAAAACCCGATGACGGATTGTTCGGCTCACTGATGTCAAAGAAAAAGAAGTTATCGCCGTATTTCCAACCATCGGCATGCTCCAGTGTCACTGTTGTTTGGTCATAATCGGCGTTGGTAAACGCATTTTTGTAATCGGTTCCACTGTGCATTAAAAAACTGGTCGAACTCCAAATCGCGGCCTGCGAAGCGGAAGAAACAGCCAGCATAGCCCCCAAAGCGACGCCGGAAATCAAAGAAGAAGGTTTCATTTTCGTTGACATGTTCATTATTCCTTTATAACCCTTAACGTTAAAACATGTGTACATAATTGTATACAATAAACATATTCAAGGTATGCAATTTAAATGCCAACTCAAAAGAACTGCGTTAAAAACTCCTATTTTCAATGATTTTTCAATAAGTTAATAAAAAATTCATACTGCATTGATCAGAGCTGTACACTCTAGAAACGATTTTACCTGCACCAATTAAAACAATAATTGCATACAATACTGTGCAATCATTTCTGCAATAACATCGCTAAATGGTGGTGTTCGCCCATCAGTGACGACAGATCCATTCCCTGCAACCGACCGTCAATCACTCGCCAGCGGCCTTGAATCATTACCCGATCGGCCTTTTCCGCACCACAGAGAATCAAAGCCGCCAGAGGATCTCCGGCTCCGGAAAAACGCAGCTCATTCAATTTGAACAACGCCAGATCCGCCTGCTTGCCCACCGCGATCTCACCGATATCGTCACGACCAAGACAAGCCGCCGACCCTTTCGTCACCCAGCGCAATACATCCAGATGGGACACTTCGTCTGCCTGATAGCGCAGTCTTTGAATCAACAAAGCCTGCCGAACTTCAGCCATTAAATTGGAATGATCGTTTGATGCCGAACCATCCACCCCGATGCCAACCGGACATCCGGCCTGTTCCAGTTCGATACCGCGACAAATCCCCGACGCCAGAATCATATTCGAAGATGGGCAATGGCAGATTCCAACTCCGGCTTGCCCAAGTCGCCCGACCTCTTCGTCGTTGAAGTAAATTCCGTGTGCCAGCCAGACTTTGTCGCTCATCCAGCCGCAACTTTCAAGGTAATCAACCGGGCGCATGCCGAAATGCTGCAGACAAAAGTTATTTTCGTCTTCGGTTTCCGCCAGATGTGTATGCAGGCGAACCCCGTATTTATGCGCCATTGACGCACTCTCTTTCATTAAGGATTCACTCACGGAAAACGGCGAACAGGGTGCCAGAGCCAGGCGCTGCATGGCGCCCTCTTCAACTTGATGGTAAGCCTGAATCAGGCGTTCGCTGTCCGCCAGAATTTCGTCGGCCGTCTGTACGGTTATCTGCGGAGGCAAACCGCCCTGCTCTTCTCCCAGACTCATCGATCCGCGCGTTAGATGCACCCGCATATCCATTTCTCGAGCCACGGCAAACTGAATATCGATTGCGTTTTCCAATCCATCGGGAAAGACGTAATGGTGATCGGAAGCAGTCGTACACCCGGACAGCATCAATTCAGCCATTGCCAGTACCGACGAGATCCGGATCGAATCCTCATTCAAACCGGCCCAGACGGGATAAAGCGTCTTCAGCCACGGAAACAGGCGCTTGTTCAGAGCGGGTGGATAGGCACGCGTCAACGTCTGGTAAAAATGGTGATGAATATTGATCAGCCCCGGAAGCAAAACGGATTCGGAAGCGTCATACACTTCATCGTATTCAAGCTGCGGCACGGCCCTGCCACCAACCAACTCGACAATTTTCCCGTCTCGTATCAGAATGCCGCCGTCCGCGTCTTCGTCGTTAGCGGTAAACACCGCCAATGGCTGTTTGATCCAAAGCGTATGCGACCTTGTCATACTTCCCCCTCAAAATAAAAATTGTATACAATAAAAAAACCATACTTGAACAATACAGATTTCCGGTATCAAAGAAAAGGCCGCAGAATGCGGCCTGAGATTGCGATCAGAAAGGGTCGAACCCGGGCAAGAGTGAAGCTGCGAGAAGAATACCGTCTCCATCCGCATACAACTGATCCCCGGGCGCCCAGTGTACGGAATGAAAATCGACCGATACCGAGGACTCGGCGCGTGCCTGAAAAGTTTTTTTCAACGGATAAGCGCCCAAAGCCCAAATGGCCAGAGGCAGTCCGGCGAGGATTTCCGTATCCCGCACGTAGCCGTTGATTAACATCCCTTTCCAGCCATTCTCAGCGGCGATGGTCGCCATCTTGTCGCCCATGACCGCACTTAAGTCGCCTCCGGCATCCACCACCAGAATCCGTCCCTGCCCCGGCTCTGAGAGAAACTCCCAGAAACGGGTGTTATCCCGGTAAATTTTGAGCGTTTCAATCGGTGCGGTGATACGCTGAATGCCCCCGAAACTGCACAGCCCCGGGTCGGCCACCTGAATCAGGCTCGCATAACGATCGCAGATGTCGGCAGTTCCTAATTGCATTTTCCATCTCCCACGCGTTGAATTTTTCGACTAAGCTTTCACGTTTTCCTGCAGGGTTTCAGCCAGCTTTTCCAACGCCAAAACCAGAGTATTGACGGCAATATCGGCATCTTCGGCCGAGACATATTCATCCGGATGATGACTGATACCACCGCGACAACGGACAAACAGCATTCCGATATCGGTAATTTCCGCCAGAGTCATGGCATCATGCCCGGCACCGCTCACCAGAGTACGCACATGAATTTTCTGCTGCGCAATCGACTCTTCAAACAGCTGCCGAAAATCGGGCGCACATTGCTTGGCAGGCGCCCAATGATATTCATTCCAGTAAATCTCCACCCCCCCGCGACATGGAAATGGCTTCGCTGCTATGGAAAATCAGGTTCATAATCCGTTCGCGAAGGGCATCGTCGTCACTGCGGATGTCGACGGTAAATTCCACCCAGCCGGGAATAACATTGACCGCGCTCGGAAAGACCTTCAAATGCCCGACCGTTGCAACCAGATTATTCTGCTGGGCGGTTTTTTCAATCATCAGAACGATCTCCGAAGCCGCCGTCAGAGCATCCTGACGCAAGCCCATCGGCACGGTGCCGGCATGTCCGGCCTGGCCTTCGATTGTCACCTTGAAACGGCGCGCACCGGCGATTGCACTGACCACGCCAACGGGAATGTCTTCGGCTTCCAATACCGGCCCCTGTTCCATATGCACTTCCCAGAAACCGAGCAAATCGTCATCGACACGCGAGGCATCGGCATAGGCATCGGGATGGAGCCCGCAGGCTTCAAGCGCGCTGGAAAGGCTTTTACCTCCCGGATCGGTCAATTCCAGCAGAGCGTCTTCCCAGCGCCCGATCAGGGCTCGGCTGCCCAGCATAGAAGCTTCGAAGCGCACGCCTTCTTCATCTCCCAGACCGACCACATCAATATGAAACGGCAGCTCGATGCCTTCCGTTCTTAAGCGATCCACCGCTTCGATCGCCACCATCACACCTAAAATACCGTCAAACATTCCGGCATTTGGGACTGTATCCAGATGCGATCCCAGAATCAGTGTTTTGGCCTGAGGATGGCTGCTGGCATAGCGCCCCCATACATTGCCGACGGCATCGATCCAGGTATTCATCCCGGCCTTCTGCATCCATTGTTCGGTCTGCTGCAAACCCTGCAAGTATGCTGGCGAGAGGTAAATACGCGAAATCGAGCGATCGCTGTCGGAAATTGCCGCCAACTCCCGACAGCGCTGAATTACTCTTGTCGTCATTCGGCCACCGCCTCATAGACTTCCATGGCTCGGTCGATTGCTTCCCCGCAGGGGAGTTTATGCCCCATCCGTCGCAATACATGCTCCAACGCGGACAAGGTCATCAAAACCGCATCCTTGCGCGCGTTATATCCCATGGTTCCGATGCGCCAGATTTTGCCTTTCAACGGGCCGAAAGAAGTACCGATCTCAATACCGAAATCCTCCAGCATTGATGTGCGAACGGCTTCGCCCTGCACCCCTTCCGGAATATAGACCCCCAAGACATTATTCATTTTGTGCAACTGATCGCCGAACAGGCGCAAATTCAAGCCTTTGGCTCCTTCACGCAACGCATCTCCGTGAAGTTTATGACGCTCAACCGCTTGATCAACCCCTTCCTGCAACAGAATGCGCGCGCATTCGCGGGCTCCGAACAACATAGTGGCCGCCTCGGTATGATGATTCAGGCGTTCTTCACCCCAGTAATCCATAATCATCGCCAGATCGAAATAATTGGAACGAATGATTTCGCCCTTGCTGTCGTGATGGTGCGCATCGCGAATACCGGCTTCAATATGCCGACGGCGATCGATCTGCGCGACCATCCGCTCGCTCAAAGTCAGAGGCGCACTGCCGGAAGGGCCGCCAAGACATTTCTGCAAACCGACCGATACCGCATCCAGCTGCCATTCGTCGCTTAACAGCTCGTTGCCCCCGATTGACGCCGTTGCATCGCAATAGAACAGCACACCGGTTCTTCGACAGATCTCCCCGATCTCCTTCAGCGGCTGCAACATGGTCGTTGCCGTGTCTCCCTGAGTGATCGCCAGCAATTTCGGCTGCACCAGATGAATCGCCGCTTCAATCTGCTCAGGGTCGAAAACCTCTCCCCATGCCGCTTCAATCTTATGCACCTGCGCACCGCAGCGATGGGCAATTTCGCACAGCAGATGGCCAAACCGGCCGAACACCGGAACCAGAACCTTGTCACCTGGTTCGATCACCGACACCAGAACCGCCTCGATACCGGCTCGCGATGTCCCGTCAACCAGCATGGTCCATCGGTTCTCGGTTTTGAATACCTGTCGGTATAACGCCATGACTTCATTCATGTAAGCCGTCATGCTTGGATCATACTGACCGACCAGTTGCGATGACATGGCTCGCAATACCCGGGGATCGACATTGATCGGGCCGGGGCCCATCAACAATCTCGGCGGCGGGTTGATCGGATCGAAAATCTCTGACATGACGTATCTCCAAGAATAGAAAAGAAAATTCGGCAGCCTTGGCCACCCTTAAAAAATATCGGTTCGCAGAATCGGCAAGCGACCGTTGCTTAAAACCAAACGCCGTCCACCACCTGATAGAACATGCGCAAACCGGTAAACAGCAAAACCCAGCCGAAAACCTTGCGCAATCCGGCGGCAGGCAACTTATGCCCCAGCTTGACTCCAAGAGGTGCAAACCAGACCGTCAGAACCACAATGACCAGAAACGCCGCCAGATTGACTGCGCCATAGGTCCCCACCGGCGCTGCCGTCGGGGACGGTGCAATCAGTAACATCACCATCGCCCCCGGCAGAGCGATCAGCAGTCCGAAAGCGGCAGCGGTGCCAACCGCCCGATGGGCGACAAAACCGAAATGATTCAAAACCGGAACTCCCAGAGTGCCGCCGCCGATTCCCGCCATCACCGATAATTTACCGACAGCGAACGCCGTCAATGACTGCCACCAGGCATTCGGCAACCGACCGTCGCTAGCGGAGGTTTGCAACAGCATCCGCACCGAGACAAGCATCGCCAATACGGCAAACAGCAGAATAAACACCGTACTCTGCCAGTTGGCAAGCAGCAGGCTCCCGCTCAGGACCCCCAGCAAAATAAAGGGAGCCCAGCGTTTCAGCAGTGCGTAATCGACATTGCCCCTGGCAGTGTGCGCTCGCAAGGATGCGATCGACGTCGGCACAATCGTAGCCAGAGAGGTTCCAGTAGCCAGACTCATCGCCGCCGTTTCGCTCATACCGAAATGCTGAAAGACGAAAAACAGCACCGGAACAATCACAATACCGCCGCCGACCCCAAGCAGGCCGGCCAGCAAACCGGCCACGGCACCCGTCACCAGCAAAATAGACAACAGAGGAAGATATTCCATCAGCATTTCCCTCCTCTGCTTAAGAATATTCGGCGAAAGCACCGCCATTGCTGCGCGGATCGCTGGCGGCACTGCAGGCACCGCTCGGATAAGCGACCACCGCTCCGGCATGCCCCATACGTTCACTCAGATCGGGCAGGCACTGCATGCTGTGCCCCAAAGATTGCAGAACATCACCGACACGCTCGAACAATGACTCTTCCAGTTTCAGATCGTGCTGCTGATCGCCCCAGGTTCGTCCAAGCAACCAGCGGGCATCGCTGATCGCCTCGGCAAGATCGGCATTCTGATAAGCGTAGCGGCTGAACAGCGCGGCCTGAGTCTGCGGCTGCCCTTCCCCCCCCATGGTTCCGTAAGCCATTCTCCGACCGTCACGGAATTCACAAAAGGCCGGATTCAAGGTATGAAACGGCTTCATGCCCGGCTGAAGAACATTGCGATGCCCGGGTTGCAGACTGAAAGAGGTGCCGCGGTTGTTCCACAGCAAGCCGAACGCCGGAATCACGACACCGCTGCCGAACTCCCAATATAGACTCTGAATATAGCTGACCATGGTTCCATCGCGGTCGACACACCCCATCCACACCGTATCGCCGGGTTCTGCAATTTGAGGCCATGCCAGAGCTTTATCCGGATCAATTGCAGCGATACAGGCCTGCAGCTGCTCTTCGGATAAATACGGCTGCAACTCCCCTTCGACTCGGCTCGGATCGGCAATCACTCTGTCGCGAATCAAAAACGCCTGTTTAATTGCTTCGATCAGGTAATGAACGCTTTGCGCTTCATTCCAATCCGCCTGGTAAAGCCGGTCGTAGATTGCCAGAATCAAAATCGAAGCCAGCCCCTGTGTCGGCGCTCCGACATTGAAAAGCCAGCCATGAGAAATTTCATGTTTCAAAACTTCCATCGGCTGTGCCCGGTAATTCTGCAGGTCAGCCGAAGTCAACGGACTGCCGACGGCTTGCAGATGAGAGGCAATCGTCCGCCCGACCGATCCTTGATAAAAATCGCTCAAACCGTTTTTGGCTAGCGTTTTCAACAGGCGACTCAATGCGGGGTTCAAAAAAGTTTCGCCTTTCTGGAGAGGATGTCCCTGATCACTAAACAGATCGGAAAAATCATCGAACTTCGATAAATCTGCAAACGTCATTTTGCTGGCTTCGGCCAGACTTTCGCTCACCTCAATACCCTCTTCGGCATAACGGATGGCCTCGGCAAACAAGGTTTCCAAAGGCAGACTTCGCATACCGGCCGCCTCCGCCCAGGTTCGCGCGACCTGCCAGCCTCCAACGGCTCCACCGACCGTAATTGCCGCCTTGGGTCCTCGCGACGGGATCACCTCTTCTCCCTGATAAAAATTCAACGTCGCCTTCTCTCCGGCAAAACCACTGGCATCCAGCGCGAACGGCGCTTCGCCCGGTCGCTGAATCAGCCAGAAACCGTCACCGCCCAGACCGGTCATATGCGGATAAAGCACTGAAACCGCCGCGGCTCCGGCAATCATTGCATCCACCGCATTTCCACCCTGACGCAGAATCTCCATCCCTGCTTGCGCCGCTTTGGAGTGCGGCGCAGTAAATGCAATTCCCATCTTGTTATATCATCCGTTTCGCTAATTCGAGTAACTGCCAGTCGGCAAAGCGCGCGCCGATCAAGGACAATCCCCAGGGCGCGCCCTGATCTTGCAGTACCGGCAAATGCAATTGCGGTCGCCGGCTCAAACCGGCCAAAGCGGTAACCCCCATCAGGCGATTCCGGTAAGCGGCTAATGCCTCATCGCTTTCATCCAGACGCGGTGCGGCTCCCGGAGTCGTCGGCATAATCGCCGCCCAGGTTGCATCCCTGAACCACTCACCAAGCTGCTGTAACAGCCGTTGCAACTGCGCTTCGGCAGCACAGACTTCAGCCTGACCGATGCTTCGACACCAGGTAAAACGCTCGCCGATATCTTGAGCAAATTGTGGATCCTCAACTTCGTCCAGCCAGGCACCATGCACTTCTGCTGCCTGAGCCCCCTGCAGAGAGCGATAGGTGGTACTCAAGGATGTCAAAAACGCTTCATCCAATTCAATTTCAACGACTTGCGTAAACAGCTCCGTGCGCTGTTCAATCCATCCGCGAGCCTCTTCATTCAACAAAGCTTTGCCGCCGACGATCGGTTTGAAAATCAGTAACTTATCAATCTCCGGCGCCCGCTCAACTTCGGTATCGGCGAACAGCACTGCGGCAACCTTGCGCATGCAATCCAGATCACGACACAGCCAGCCGGCCGTATCGAAACGCGGAGCAAGCGCAACACAGTGATCCATCGCAATCACGCCGTGTGTCGGGCGCAATCCGAACAAGCCGTTATAGGATGCCGGTATCCGAATTGAGCCACCGGTATCGGTTCCCAGACCGATATCCGCCTCTTCCCAGGCAACTGCTGCTGCCGACCCGCTTGAAGACCCGCCCGGCAGCCTTTGCGGATCGGCACGATTAAGCGGCGTCCCATCATGCACATTGACACCATTCAGGCTGTACGCCAACTCATCGGTAATGGTTTTTCCGCAAAGCTCGGCGCCTGCCGCAAGTAATTTTTCAACCACCGAAGCCGTTTCCGTAGCCGGAGCATGCGTCTCCAGCCAGCGAGGATTGCCGGCACCAGTCGGATAACCGGCAATATCGAACAGATCTTTCACCGCCAGGCGCAAACCATTTAAGGAACCGACGGACGCAGTTTTGGCATTTATTTTGATTTTCCAACCATGTTCGGCACTGTTCGGCATACTGAATCGACACTCTCTAAAAATGTTGTAAACACAATTGTATACAATTACCAATAAAAACCAAAACAGATTTTTTAGAATTGATAAAATTTCGGCAAAATCCCTGTTTTGTCCCGGCTTATCTCGGCTTGTCCCTGTTTAACCTGATGCTCGCCAAACGTTTTAAGTGCGCGATGCCAAAGCCCGCTTTCAAACACCGACAAGCGTTGGGAGATCGGCCGTGATCGATTTCGGCTGAATCCCCAATTTTGCCAAACGCGAACTTAAGGTCATCGGTTTGATTTTAAGCAGCGCAGCGGCTCCGTCTTTACCGGAAATCTTTCCACCACAGAGCTTCAGAGCATTGATCATGTTCTGCCGTTCCAACCGTTCCAGCTCCTCGATGGTTTTAATCCGCATGCCGATCTCGTTCTGAGTTCCGCTTTCCAGCACTTCCTGCTGCAGCGGCAGATTCAGTTCCAGTCGATTGCCGTTGGAAAGAATCACTGCCCGCTCGATCACATTAATCAACTCACGGATATTTCCCGGCCAGTTATAAGCGCTCAATTTCTGAATATCGCCAATTGTCAGACTGATGCCGTGCTTGGAAAATTTCTGACACGCCAGATTCAGAAAATGATTGGCCAGAATCGGAATATCCTCTTTTCTCTCGCGCAAAGCCGTCGACTCGATCGGAAAAACATTCAGCCGAAAATACAAATCCTCGCGAAAACGTTTATCCACAACCTCCTGTTTCAGATTACGGTTGGTCGCGGCGATAATGCGCACATCAATGCTACGTGTCTTCGATTCTCCGACCCGTTCGAATTGATGTTCCTGCAAAACCCGTAACAGTTTGCTCTGCAGTTCCAGCGGAATTTCACCGACTTCGTCTAGAAAAATCGAGCCGCCGTCAGCCAGTTCGAAGCGTCCGGCACGGTCAGCCAAAGCACCGGTAAAGGCGCCCTTGATGTGTCCGAAAAATTCGCTTTCGAACAATTCTCTGGGAATGGAAGCGCAGTTGACGCGGATCAGCGGCCGCCCCTTTCGACCGCTGCTTTCGTGGATCGCCCTGGCAATCAATTCTTTGCCGGTTCCCGACTCACCGGTAATCAACACATTGGCATCGGTCGGAGCCACCAATTCGATCTGCTGAACGATTTTATTGATTGCCGCGCTCTTTCCGACGATTTCCTTATAGTTATGTTCGGCGCGATACTCCTCCTGCAAGTAAGCATTTTCCAATTCGAGGCGCTGCTTTAAATTTTGCACTTCCTTCAAGGCCGAGTGCAGCTTTTCCTCGGCCAGCTTTCTTTGGCTGACATCGCGAAAAATCACCACTGCACCAACCAGTCGACCGTTGTCCATAATCGGCGTGCTGGTGTACTCCACACTGATCGGCCGGCCTTCTCTGGTCCAGAATTGTTCGTTATCGACGTGGCGGACATCGCCGTCTTTAAAAGCGGCATAGATGTGACAGTTTTCGCAGTTATAAGGCGTTCCGTCACTGTGACTGTGATGGATCAGGGCATGCATATTCCGGCCAATCAGCTCGCTGGCTCGCCAACCCAACATTTTTTCGGCAGCCGGATTGACAAAAGTGGCGTTACCTTCAATGTCGACGCCGTAAATTCCTTCGCCAACCGCTTTGAGAATCAGCTGATTCTCTCGCTCAAATTCCCGAAAAACGCTCTCGATTGTCTGCCAGTGCTGTAATCCATCGCGGTGCAAGCGGTTGGCTTCGGATAATTCCCGGCGTTTACGAAGTTTCTGAGGACAATAAAGCGTGAAGGCGATCAGAAGCGACGGGCTCACGCTCAATAAGGTCGCGGAAATTTCAACATCCTGACTCTGATCGCCATTCAGTAAAATTTTCAACTCATTACTCCAGGCATGCCGCTTCTCGACGATTTCGTCGGTAAAAGCGACCAGTTTTGCCAGACTCGGTTTGAAAATCCGACTGACCGGCTGCTGAACAAGCTCTGCGGCCGAATTCGAAAACATCCGTGCTGCGGCCGGATTCAAATGCACAATGCGGTCTTCATAGGGCGCAATAATCAAAATGGCTTCGGAACTTTTTTCAAACAGAGACTGATACAACACACTCATAAATTCAACCCGCGAATTTTCATTTACCGAAATGAAACAAACAGCACGCCAAATTCACGAAATTTCGTGAACTTACTTACGAAACCTCGTTAAATCACGAAGTTTCGTCGTAAAAAACGATTTTAAAAACCACCTCATTCTCTTTTCAAAACAATAACTTAATCTTTATTTAAGAAAATGGCACAGCCACTGCTCAATAAAAAAGCGATTTGCTTGCACTGGATGACGCTGCACCAGTGCGAAGCAGCAAAAACCGAAATTGTGCGAGGTAACCGATATGTCATTTAAAAGCTTGAACGATCCATTTGATGCATCCAAAAGTCTGCTACACAAATCCGACTGCAACTGTCCAATCTGCCAAACGGAAAAAACGTCTTCCGGTCTGAACGATGCACAGAAACAGGAGCGCATTGAACAGGCGGCTTTCAGTCAACAGCAAAGCCCGGCCAAATCCGACTCACACCCCGAATACGATGCCGTTCTGGACTCGAATGAAGCGATCATCGATCGCGCCGTCGAAAGTGCGGTAGTACGTTCGGTTTTCGGCCACAACGACATGAGCCGCCGTTCTTTCCTCGGCATGATCGGGGCCGGAACCGCAGCCGCCGTACTCGGAAGCGTATTTCCAATGGAAGAAGCCAAGGCCGCGATTAAAGAAACCATGGGACTCGGCCCATTGGAGAAGAAAAAGCTGAACATCGGATTTGTACCGATCACTTGCGCCACGCCGATCATCATGGCGCACCCGATGGGGTTTTATGAGAAGAACGGCCTGGATGTCGATGTCATCAAAACCGCCGGCTGGGCGGTGGCACGCGACAAGTCGCTTGCCAAGGAATACGATGCCTCTCACATGCTGACACCAATGCCGCTGGCAATGACCATGGGGGCCGGTTCGACCGCTACGCCCTTCATCATGCCGACGGTGGAAAACATCAACGGTCAGGCGATCGTGTTACACAACGATCATAAAGACAAACGCGATCCGAAACAGTGGAAGGGCTTCAAATTCGGGGTTCCTTTCGAATACTCGATGCACAACTTCCTTTTGCGTTATTACGTAGCAGAACATGGACTCGATCCGGATAAGGACATCCAGATTCGCGTCGTTCCGCCACCGGAAATGGTGGCCAATCTGCGTGCCGGTAACCTGGACGGTTATCTGTCCCCCGATCCATTCAATCAGCGCGCCGTTTGGGAAAAAGTCGGCTTCATTCATACCTTGACCAAAGACATCTGGGAAGGCCATCCATGCTGCGCCTTTGCCTGCTCCAAAGAATTCGCGGTCACTAACCCGAATACTTACGGCGCTCTGCTCCGTTCGATCATTGATGCGACCGAATATTCCGCCAAGCAGGAAAACCGCAAGGAAATCGCCGAAGCCATCTCGCCGAAAAATTACCTGAATCAGCCGGTTCCTGTCGTTCAGCAGGTATTGACCGGCCGTTATGCCGATGGCCTGGGATCGGTTATGAACGTTCCCGACCGCATTGATTTCGACCCTTTCCCATGGCACTCAATGGGCGTATGGATTCTGACTCAGATGAAGCGCTGGGGTTATGTCAAAGGCGATATCGACTACAACAAGATCGCCGAAGAAGTGTATCTGGCGTCGGAAACCGGTGAAGTCATGAAAAAACTCGGCTATACGCCGCCGGATAAAACCTATGAAAACTACACAATCATGGGCAAGGAGTTCGATTACACCAAGCCGGAAGAGTATATCGAAAGCTTCAAAATTCGCAGAACCTGAATCTGACGGGAGCCAATTATGTTTCATTCAATCAAATGGAAATCGGCTCTGCTTTCAGTGGTTTTGCTGGTGCTTCTGCTGGGAATCTGGGAAGGAGTCCATCAGACGCCCACAGAGACGAAACCACTGACGGAGTACGAAATGCTCATGGGAGGCGCGACCCAGGAGGCGCGCGTTCCACCCCCGTCGGAAATAATCAAACTCGGCTACGCAGAATTGAGTGATCCCTTCTACGATGCCGGGCCAAATGATAAAGGGATCGGCATTCAACTTGGTTACTCGATCTACCGGGTCACCGTCGGCTTCCTGCTCGCGGCGCTGATCGCCATTCCAATCGGCTTTCTGGTCGGAATGTCGCCCCTGATGTATGGCGCACTCAACCCGTTTATTCAAGTCATGCGGCCAATTTCGCCGCTGGCCTGGATGCCTCTGGCGCTGTTTATTATTAAAGATTCGGAAATCTCGGCAATTTTCGTTATTTTCATCTGCTCCATCTGGCCGATGCTGCTGAATACCGCTTTCGGCGTCGCCAATGTCCGTAAAGACTGGGTCAATGTTGCCCGAACCCATGAACTCAACCCGATCAAAACCGCTTTGCTGGTCATCCTGCCGGCGGCCGCACCGACCATCCTAACCGGGATGCGCATCTCGATCGGTATCGCCTGGCTGGTGATCGTCGCCGCAGAAATGCTGGTTGGCGGAACCGGGATCGGTTACTACGTCTGGAACGAGTGGAACAATTTGAACCTCGCCAGCGTGATTTTCTCGATTTTTATGATCGGAGTCGTCGGAATGTTCCTCGACATGACGCTGGCCTACGCGGCACGCTGGGTCGAATACCAAGAATAGGAAAGCTTATGAGCAAACACTTTTTAGAAGTTCAAGGGCTGAAAAAGAGTTACCCCGGCCCGGGAAAAAGTCCCGAGGCCGTCATTTTTGAAGACGCCAATTTTAATGTCGAAAAAGGAGAATTCATCTGCGTCATCGGACATTCCGGGTGCGGGAAATCGACCATTCTGAATATTCTTGCCGGTCTGGATGAAGCCTCGGACGGAGTGGTCGTGATGAACGGCAAGGAAGTGGCTGGCCCCAGTCTGGATCGCGGCGTCGTGTTTCAGAACTACAGCCTGCTCCCGTGGCGAACGGCGCTGCACAATGTGACCTTTGCGGTACAGGCACGCTGGCCGGAATGGAGCAAACAGCAGGTTATGGAACACAGCCATCGCTATCTGGATCTGGTCGGACTGCAGGGCGCGCATGATCGGAAGCCGGCACAGCTCTCCGGCGGGATGCGTCAAAGGGTCAGTATCGCCCGCGCGTTTGCCACTCAGCCGCAATTATTGCTGATGGACGAACCTTTCGGCGCGCTGGATGCTTTGACTCGCGGCGTCATTCAGGAAGAATTGATTAAAATCTGGACCGAATCCAAACAGACCGTGTTTATGATTACCCATGATGTCGACGAAGCGATTCTGCTGTCGGATCGAATTCTGCTGATGTCCAACGGGCCAAAAGCCCGCATTGCCGAATCGGTTAAGGTATCGATTCCAAGACCAAGAAAACGCACCGACATCATTCATCACGATCACTACTACACCATTCGTAATCATCTGGTCGATTTTCTGGTCAACCGTTCGCAGCAGATCGCCGAAGACACTTCTGCAATTCAACGCTATCCCCAGGAAATCGTGTTCGATTAACCATAACGGCTCGATCCGCTCGAGCCTTGATCCTGACAAAAAAAGTTGCCGGCCCCTCTTTTCGGAAAAATCGGAATCGTCTATTCTAATGTGGCATTTCCCTTCACCCGCAACTTCTCACTCAGGAATCGATTTTAATGGCCCTCAAAGACGGTTTATTCAGCAAATTCAATCACTATATCCAACACCAGGCGGAAGACTCACTGACGCATGCCGTCACTCTTCTGAGATTCGTATTCATCCTTTTCATGGTCGTCTATCTGAGCGCCTGCCTGTTCAGTATCTCCAGCAAAATGTTCGAGTTCATTACCATTCAGGGCGTTCTGGATTTCCACTCCATGAAAATTCTACTGACCGATGCACTTTTCACCCTGATCGTCCTCGCCATCGTCAAAGCGCTGTTCATCCATAACAGCTTTGATTATGCTCTGACTTTCCTCGAAATTGCCTTTGTCGTGATTATCCGAAAACTGATTCTGCTGGATACCATCCCGGAAGAAAACTGGACTCTGCTGATTCTCGGCGTCATCTCAACCGCATTTTTCGTGTTGATCATTTACATCCACGACCTGAAACGCAAATGGACAATCGAAAACACTCAAAACACCAACACCGAAACTTAATCGGCCGCGGATGGTGACAGAAGGTCTCCAACCAATTGTTTCAGATACGCCGTTTTGCTGCGCAGATAGACGGGCGTTAAACGCCCGGAATCCATCACATCATCGTGCGGCTCGTAAGGTTGGGAGGCATAGAACCCAAACGCTTGATATCTGGGGTCTCCGATATTGATATTACCGCTGGCCTGCGACGGATAATCCGTCATCGTCTGGATACCATAACGCCATTTATTTTCTCCGCGCAACGTCACGCCTCCCGCAGCCAGTGCTTTTGCCGGCGTCAGCGGCACCATCAAACCGACGTAGACTTTTTCATACCCCTCTCTTTCCCGCATCAGACTGGCCCGGATAATCGAATCTCCCACATAGGATTTAATTCCGAATTTTGCCGTTCGATCCTGGTCGCGATACTTACCGTATTCCAGATGAAAAGACAGGGCCTGTTCCGGCCAGAAAAGCTCGTAACCACCGAAACCGTAATAGCTTTCACGCTCACCGCTCTGCTTTCCATGCCAGTTATAAGCCGCATAACCATATAACTGATGCCGTCCTTCGAATGCATAATACCGCCACTCGTCGATCAAGCTTCTGGCGTCACCATCGCTTAAAGACTGATGCAGCGAAGCCGTATTAACAAAACCATCAAACGGAACCAGGGTCTGTTGCAAGACCAGCTCCTGGAAACCCGAATCGATCGCATAATCATCAAAGCGACCTCCGGTTTTAAAGTTATAACTGTTCTGCAGAAGGTCGACCCGATTAAGACTCATGCGCGCACCTTTCCAGAGTTCCGTGCTGATTTCGGTTGCGATGCCGAGAGAATAATCATAAGCACCGACTTCCGTTCCAATCGTATTGACAAGTTGCGGGCTGATCTTGACCGAGAAAAATTCCGTCCGCGCGCCGCCGTCTTGCACCGGAACAGGAAAGTCCGAAAACGCGTTGATCGCTTCAAAACGCGGAGAAAAGAAGCGTGGAATCCCCCCCTTCCGCTCCATTTTGCGACCAGCGCCAAATCCCCATTCCGTGCCGACAGAAACCCTCAAAACCGGGTTCCGCTCACTCAATACATCGATCAGCAAATTCGGAATATTGCGCGCCTTGGCATAGGAAGAAGCCAGAGCCATCACCTGAGCCAGCGCATCGATTTCACTCCAGTCGAAAAGCCGGTTCTGGTAGCGGATATACAGGGTATCTTCAAACATACCCACGGTTACATACTGCAACCCGGCTCGCTCCAACTCCGTCACCAGAGACCCTGTCTCTTCAGCATCCAGTGCCGTTTTCGCCAGTTTCGCCGCTTCGGACGCTCTTTCAACCTCATCGGAAACGCGGGAAACGGTTTGCTTTTCCGTCAAAAACGCATCCGTTGCAGGACGACTTGCCTCCGGTCTTCGAAACCTTGCCGACGCCTTTCCGCTGTGCATCAAAGGTACGGAGATCCCGGCTGAGATAACCGTATCTTCGCCTTTTCGATCGTTAACCAGGCTGGCGCGAACATTCACCCCGATCCCGGTTCCGAAAAAATCAAGCGACTGATAGCCCAACCCCGCTCTTTTATTGCTGCCGTCATATTCGGCAATCGCGGTCAAACCGTACGGCAGATTCAAGCTCACGCCGCCAAACACGTCGCGAAGATTTTCTTTGCCCCGATGACTGACGGTACTTTCCGAGTCCGAAGCGTAACCGAGACTGAGCGAACCGAAATCATCGACCAGGGTTGCCACACCATAGAATAATTGCGAATACACAACAGTTCCGGCAATGTCCTGTCCACCGATGGCGATTTTCAAACGCGAATCGATCACGGACAAGTCGTGACTGTATTTGAAATTCCCGACCAGATCCCGTTTGTAGAAATCTCCGTATTGATTCGGATCAGCGCCCTTCGGATGAATTTCATTCAAACCGATCTGAACCTCCAGCCCTTTCCATACCCCGGCGGACACGTAATAATTTTGCCCTTCCGCATCGGCTGGATAACCGGATAACAGGAAATTATTCAGACTGAATCCCAATCGACCATATGGCATGACTTCGGCAGTGGGAACCACGAATAAGCCTCCGGCGCCTTTAAAACCGGCACCAATACCAAAAACGCCCTCTTCTGCTTGGCTGGAAAACGGCGCCGCCGCCAAACCTGCGATCAGACACGGAAAAAAAATTGCCTGGCTCCGAACTCTGCTAAACCGATTTTTCAATACAATCATCAACACTGTTATCCCACGTTTTTTCGGGTATCCAAAGCAAAATTCACATATTCCACCCACATTCATAAATACCAGCTTGCCCCTGATTTGTATACAGCTGAAACAAATAATTCATCTCCAAAACCCCATACGGTTTTCCCCGCTTTGGCACATTGAAAACCGGCCTCTAATCACAAAACAATCCCTGAGCAATCTTCAAAGCGCAAACCAACAGATGATGCGAGCCAACTACAAAAAATCGTACTTCTATCTGATAAACCCTCTGGTTTTCCTGCATTTTTCAGACAGGATTACCTCACCTTTTCAGCAATAAGTAAAACTTATTAAAACAAAAAAATCCATGTTAAAAAACAGTCACTTAATTTTATCGAGTCAACGCTTGACAAGCTCTATTACGAAATCTAGTATTAGCTTAAACTCTTACGGAAAAATGACACCTTCCTGAAGAAAGGCTTAATGAAAAGCCTGCCATAAAAATAACGCTCGATCGACAAAAATATACATTATTTTCGGGATTTTCCTCAGTAGATCACCCAGGAAACTTTCCCAGTTTTTATCCATTTAACAATCTTAAAAACAATCACTCTTTTCTGGAGGTTCAGACATGTTAAGCAGAAAGTTTCAGGCGGCGGTACTGGTAATCGGCGCCATAGCATTTGGGGGGAGCCTGACCGGCTGCTCAAGCAGTAGTGATCCCGAAGTCATTTCCGACTACGTGACCAAGAATGCCTTGGAAATCAACGGCCGAATCGTTGATGCGACAACCGGCGACCCGATTGATGGTGTTGCCGTGACAGTTTCCGGCGCTGACGCCGCCAGCATAGATGCAACCAGTGCCGACGCCCTTCCGGGCGGAATCGTCACCTACTCGGCAGACAAACAGGAACTTTCGGTAACCTTTCTGGCTCGCAAAGACGGTTATCTGGACACGGGGATTGAACTCAGCACCAAAGATTCCGATCAGGCCGAATTCGTTATCCGCATGGTCAAGGTCGACAATCCACCGGTCGGAACCGCTGTAGCACAGGAAGACATTAAAGACAAAGTCGACAGCAGCGGCGCCGTCTCAAGCGAGATCAAAGTCAGCGCCAAAGTCACAAACAGCAGCAACGTCAACAATGAGCAGACGGAAATCGTAATCCCTGCCGGCACCGACCTGCTCGATAAGGAAGGCAACCCGGTTACCGGTGAATTGAAAGTAACCGTCGCTCACCACAGTGCCAATGAAGAGAGTTCGACCGAAGCCTTCCCTGGAGGTTTTGCCGTCATCGCTGAAACCAGTGCGCCGAATGCCGCCAATAGCGTTGAAGAAGAAATCGTATTCGTCACCGCCGGATTCACTTCGATCTCAATCGAGAACGAAAACGGTGATAAAGTCCGCCAGTTCGGGACGAACGACATCGAAGTCAAAATGCAGATCAAGGAAGGCACGATCAATCCCGACACCGGGGTTGCAATCGCAATCGGCGAAAACGTACCGGTCTGGAGTTATGACGAAGATACCGGGAAGTGGAGTTACGAACAGCAAGGGTCGGTCCAGGACCTTAACCCGACAGACGGTTTTTATGATGTGGTCGTCCAAGCCAGCCACTTGTCCTACTGGAACCTCGACTGGCACTATTCTGCAGTCTGCCGAGCCAACCTGAAACTGAATGTTGTCGACAGCCAGAATCAGCTGGTGACGGGAGAAACCATCTTTTTACGTGCCAACTTCACCGGGTCAAGTGGTTACCTTTATTCCGGATACATTCGAAACGACGGCTACGCCGACCTTCGCAACGTTCCTTTGAATAAACAGATGAATATCGTCGCCCGATACCAGAATGCTTCGGGAACCGTTCTTGGCAGCAAAACCGTCACCGTTACTCAGGCAATGTGTAACGCCGGAACACCGATTACTCTGCAAATCAACAACACGCAGATTCCCGTCAAACGTCCGGTTACGGTCAAAGCGAAATCCATCTGCGCCAACGGAGAAGTGGATAACGACAACCTGGTTCTGAGAACTTACCTGTACGCCGACGGCAGATACCTCTCTTCCGGCTATACCCCGCTTACCTCCAACGCCCTGGAAGGAAGCCAGTTAAAAAGCTATGTTTACAAAAGAAGCATTCAAAACGGAACGATTGACGGTACGGACTACTATGGTTACTACAGCACCAAAGAACTGACCGTCGGCAGCTCTGCCGCAAACAATATAATCAACTACACCGTGACTCTGGATGGCAATACTCAGAAATGTATCGATGCTGCCGCCAATACCGGCACAACCGGCGCAACGGATTTAAATACCAACCAATAAGACTGTGCGCACTGCGCGCGGAGACGATTAATCTATTAGGCCGATGATCACATCGGCCTTTTTGTATCGGTTAAGTATTTGTATCGATAAGAATTTCCGCGGAAAAACGTCCTTGTTTTTAACACGTCCCCAGCTTTTCAAAAGAGATCGCGCAAAGACGCCCGCCGCTCACGCTTCCGTCTTCTGCCACGCCTGATTGAAATAACGCTCAATCGTCCCGTTCCTGTCCCAGCGGAAACAGTACAGCCATTCATTGTCAATTAGCTGACGGACAACTTCCTGCTCGGCAACCACTTTTTCCAAGTAAGCGCGCGGCGCATCGATATAGACACTCAAACGCAAAGGTTCATGCATCCATTGATTGCCGTCGTGCAACGACTGTAACGGCAGACCGATTCTCAAATCACCGCCGTTCCCTTCAAAGACGCCAATGGAACCGTCAACGACATTATGCAACACCTTGTTACCACTGCCGTAGACATAGTTATCACATACCGAAGCATAATATTGCAGACTGATCCAATTGGTTACGACCATCGGTGCCGTCATAATCTGCGTCAAGAGTGAAACATCCTCATCTTCCTGCCAATCGTAATCATGCAGGAAAGCTCGTCCCTGAAAGTTCTGTCCACGGGTGCGTTTTCTCGGCGCAACAATAAAAGAAGCATTACCCGACAAGCCCCACTCCGGCCGCACCTGCGACCAGTCTCTAGCCCGTTTCTGAATCGACTGATACACTTCCCGGCCTCGTAAATGCTCCAGACCCAAACGCATGGCCCGCTCCTGCATCGACAACTCCGAAGCGCGCTCAAACCAGCCTTTGACCTCCTCGCTCAGAGCGATCGGACCGAAGAAAGTAAAACAATCCGTCGTGGTATTATGCATTGCCGCAACAAAACACGTATTTGCAGGAATCTCGATCCCTTTCTGCTGCAACCCCTCACGCACATCGTCCTGATTCAGTAAAAAGCTTAACACCCGAACATTAATTTCACCGGTCTGCCCGCCGCAGGCGCCGCAGTCGTAACTGGCGGCATGCGGATTATTGCAACTGCTGCTGCCATGACCAACCAGCATGACGGTTTCCGCCAGATTTTGTTCCAGACCCAAACCGTGCAGAATTCCCGCCGCGAGATCAACCTTCTGCGTCAGGGTCAGCGGCGACTCGTTCTGAGTCAATTCATATTCATCTGCCGTCGGCAAATGATTGATCGGATGTTCATGCTCATGCGGAAACAAGCTGTTACGTAACAGTTTGAATGCGTACAACAAGCCGGTTGCCTCCACCATGCTGAAGGTGGCCGGAGCAGCATTTCCCCATTCGATCCAGCGTGCCTTTTTATTCAGCCCTTTTTTCGTAGTCTGCTCCTGCTCGGCCGACAAGACCGCTTTGGCCTGCATCTGCGGTTTCAGCAAGGCCGGCAATTGCGGTCGAGATAGATCGGTTCCGATCGGTTGATAGGCGATTGGCAAACCGAAAAACCCGGCAAAACCGATGGTTTCGATCCCCGAATCCTGCGCTTCCAGAGCCCGGCGAATGACTTCCGAACGCACATCGATACAGAAAGCAGCCTGCAATTTGGGGCACGGCCCGGCCGTATCCGCCGAAGCAGAGGACTGTTTCAATTGCTGGTGAATTGCCGATTGATAGGCAATCTCCGCCGCTCTTTGCCATATCCAGGATTTGGCCTGCGCCGCCCGATGAGTTTCGATCAGTTCCGGCAGAATATTCATCTGGTGCCGCCACATCACCTTCAACTCATTGAACACCGAACGGTCATGGAATTTCTGATGACGCCACAGCACGCGTTCCCAGGCAATGCGGATCGCCAGCAAATCCATCATCAAATCATTCTCGACGCCATCCAGACGATCCTGCCAGCGCAGATAAGCGACCCACGACGCCCAACCGTTGATGTCCAGCAACAAGGCATGTGCATAGTCGCTGATGCTCTCCTCCGTCACCCTCAGAACGGTCAATGCCTCCGCCAGCAAGCCTTCCGCCGTTTCCGGCAAGCTCATAAACTGCTCGGTTAGACCATCCTCGGCCATCAGGATTTCGATTCCCTTGTCCTGACGAGTGGTTGCCAGCCATTCGCGATACAACCCCTGATAGGTTTCGGCATAAGCCCCCCGGTGATCGCGATAACGGAAAAAATCCGCACAGAACTGGCTGATCTGATGGGTAATCTCATCACGCCACGCCATTTTGTACTTGCGATCACGGCCGCTGTCGACAAAATCGCTGATATTATGCCAATGCGTATGCTCGTCATCCTCAATCAAAAAACGTTCAAGATTCTCGATCGAATAATCGCTACCGGACTCATCAATTGCCTGCTGCAAATGCTGAGGCGATAAATTCTCCATCCAGACTTCCTGAAAGTAAGACTTCGGCATCAAGCACTGCGCCTGACTCAAAGCGGTCAGCTTGGCAGCCACTTCCGGAAAAGGCTTGTCGCGCATTTCCCACCAGGGATTCACCGCAACCAGTTCATCCAAAGGCCAGGTCGGAGCGATTCTGGCGCAAGCTGCCATCAGTTTGTCTTTCTGTCCCTCGGACAGGCTCGGCATCAAGGTCTGCGCCTGATTCCGGGCTCCCCCGATCGGTAATTTTTGCGTCGCTTTCATCAGTGATACAACTCCTCTTTCGGAATCTGCAATTTTTTCGGTTTGAATCGCACTGGCAAACGCGTCGGATAAATCCTCAAATTCAAACGCGTAACCAGTTCGTCCAAATAAAATCCTGCGTACAACACCCGCCGAATTTTTGTCACCCAAGGCAAGTTCTGGTAATAACGCAACAGAATATAGCCTCCCATAAACAGCATCAGCAGCAATCCAATCCACAGGTCGCCCGGCCAGCCAACACTGGTGGTTTCATTCTCGATGAAGAATCCCAGACTGGATTTCTGCAAAGTGTAAACCAGCAGCAAGAAGCCCCCCAGCACAACCATCTCCGACATTCCGGCGCCCGCCAAACGCCCACGGCGCTCGGCAATCAACAACGTCAAGGCAATGGCAAACAACAGCCAGGGGCTGTAAGGAGCCGGCATTTCCAAAATCCAGACCAAAGCCGCCACCAATCCGATAGAAAGCGAACCTGCCAGCCACCAATCCATGACTTTCGGAGCTTGCGCTGCAGCAAGACGCCGTTTCATGCTGGCTTCGACTTCCGATCCGGAATTCAGGAAGGCATAGGCCTTATAACAGGAGTGTGCTACCAGATGCAGCAGAGCCAGCTCAAACAGCCCTAAACCACATTCAACCATCATCAATCCCATCTGCGACATGGTCGACCAGGCCAGACGAACCTTGACCGAGGCCCGGGTCATCATGACCAGAGCGGCCAATACGGTGGTGATACCGCCGACGATCAACAGCATCCACTGAGCCGCATCCGACATGACGATCAAAGGTGCGAAAACGATTAACAGATAACCGCCAAGATTGATGATTCCCGCATGCAGCAATGCCGAAACCGGGGTCGGAGCTTCAACGACCTGAATCAACCAGCCGTGCAGTGGCAACTGAGCGCATTTAACCAACGCCGCCAAAACCAGCAGCAGAGCGGCAAACTGATCCCAGCCGTTCAGCTGTCCGGCCTCTTTTACCCGCTGAGACACTTCACTGATAAACCAGGTATCGTGTTCGTAATACAGAATCAGCACAGCCCCGAGCAGACAGGCTTCGGCAAACCGTGCAAAAATGTATTTCTTATGCGCCGCCAGAACGGCACGTTGCCGATGCGGATAGAAAATCAATAAGCGGTGCAGACTCAAAGTAATCGCAAGCCATCCGAAAGCCAGCACCAGCATGTGATTGGTTGTGATGACCACCGCAACGCTTCCGAGCGTGACCAGCAACCAACGCAAGTAGCGTTTCTCGTCTTCCTGATTGCCTGACATATACACCCGGGAATACCCGATGTTAATGAAACCGATAAAGGTCACCAGCCCCAAGACAATCAGGCTGGCATCCGAAGCCAGCGTCCAGCGCGACTCACCGTTCAAGGTTATCCAGTCGAACGCCAGCGCAATCCCTAAAGCGATCGCCAGCATCAATCCCAGAAGCGTGACCGCTCTGGCAAATCCCCAGCTAGCCCGTCTCTCGTTGGAGATCGCCGCCAGAAATAAACTAAGGGGAATAAACCACGCTATCAGGGTTCCGATCCATTGCATGCTCATAATACAAACTCCTTTCCGTCCTTTCGTCCGGCTGATCGACGCTTTGCAGCGTGCGGCCCTCGCAATACCCGCTTCCAAAGGCCGGATTGAAAAAATCTGATTTCAATATTAGAAGAAGTTTTTATTGATGAAAAATTGGGAAATCGAATGCAACCCATAGACTGTAGGAAATGGTTGCTGACAAGAGGACTTAAGCCCGAAAACAGCGGGCAGGAGCCAGTCTCCGTTCAAGTTTTCCGTCGGTAGATACCTGGAAAACCGGGCCCGGATCATGGTTAAAAAAAGCGCGCGGAAAAACTGCCGCGCGGCCAAGAGATCAAGGAAGAGAAAAAACGAAACACCGACGGCACCGCAAGGGTGCGTCGGCGGGTTTTAATGTTCCAGCTGAATGTAATTGGTTCCTTCTTCTTTCAAAAAAGCCAAAAACTCTTCCGCCAGCAAAGAAAGCTCTTTACCTGCCGGGTAGACGATGTTCCACTGCTTTTCAATCGGGAAGCCTTCGACTTCCAGCTCGACAATCGGTCCCTGGCTTTTTTCCAGATACAGTGCGTGTCGCGAGACACAGGCCACGCCGAGTTCCCCGACCACACAGTGCTTGATGGCTTCGTTGGTCTGCAAAGTCAGACGTTCGTTGACCTTAAGCCCTTTGTCGGCAAACAGTTTCTCTACCGCCATACGGATTCCGGACCCCTCTTCGCGCATGATAAAAGGTTCCTTCGACAGTCGTTTCAAGGTCACTTTTTTCCCCGCCAGCGGGTGACTGCGGTTGGCAATAATCACCAGCGGATTCGGCACAAAAGGATGAACTTCCAAATCCTGACTGCTCGGAGGAATCTGCCCAAGGATGTACAGATCGTCCATATTGCGATCGATGCGTTTAAGCAAAGCTTCGCGGTTGGAAATGGTCAAATCCAAATCGATATCCGGATATTTCTTACAGAACTTGCCCAGAGCAATCGGCATGAAATACTTGGCCGTCGACATAACCGCAACACGCAACTGACCACGCTTCATCCCGCGGAAATCGTCCAGCATGATCTCCAAATTGGAAAAATGGTTCAAAACTTCACGACAGCTGCAGGCAACCTGCTCCCCGACCTCGGTCAGGTAAATGTTTCGCCCGACCTGCTCGTAAAGCGGCATGTCAATCGCCTCAACCAGACTTTTAACCTGCGCAGAGACCGTCGGCTGAGTCAGATGCAACTCTTCCGCAGCCCGGGTAAAACTCAGGTTACGTGCCACGGATTCAAATACCTGAATCTGTCTCAGGGTCGCATGCCGGATTAAAAAGTTATTTTGTGGTGGTAATGCATCACTCATAACATAAGCCCTATTTTAGTTTGCCGCTCGACAGGTTAATCTACCCAAGGCAGCCGCGGCTGCTCTTGAGGCCTCTTGAACATCGGATTCTTTACCGGCCATCAACAAGCGTCCGTAAGCCCCGACTGCCCGTGCCTCGATCAGAGTCACATTCGCAGCCTTTTCCGCTTCGTTCGCCGCATAAATAATGTAACCGGCCGGGTCCGTCTCCATAATAAAAATACTCTGGCCAGGCATAATCATCGACCCCTTGCGGTTATCGCGATTAATCAAAGTGGCATGATCCGCGGTAATCGACGGAATCACTTCATTCCACATCAAAATGCACGGATGTCTTTCATACTCCGTGGTATTCAGATGCGTCAATACCCGGTTACCCGCTTCCAGAACATCGCTCTGGTCACGATGGTTAAAAACCATTGAACCATAAGCACGCTCGACAATCTGCTGAGTCAGGCGCACATTCGAAGCTTTCAGCGCAATATCCGAAAGACGGTGAACCGCCATCCCCGGAGATACTTCCATCCATAAACAGGAATCTCCCGGCACCGGCAGAAAGCCCATCGAAGCCGTTGCCATATAAGAAGCAAGCTGCGGCTGCAGAGAATCCAGAAACACATAGGTTCTTAATTCGATCATCGCCGGTTCTCCTGCTGCAACTGCGCCAGGACGGCCTGAACCGCCCGCGCACGATGGCTGATACGGTTCTTGATCGCGAACGGAATTTCAGACACGGTTTTCACCAACTCGGGAATCCACATAACATCGTCGTAACCAATGCCTTGACCGGTTCTTCTCTCCATTAAAATCTCTCCATACCAGTGACCGACACCAATCAGCGGCATCGGGTCTTCGGCATGTTTTACATAAACCACTGCACAGGAATAACGCGCCTGACGCTGTGCATACGGCAAGCCTTTCAGCTCTGCCAGTAACTTCTCCAGATTCTGCTGATCCGATGTTTTCCCGGTCGCCATTGCTGCATAGCGGGCGGAAAAAATCCCCGGCTTGCCTCCCAAAGCTTCGACTTCCAATCCTGAATCGTCGGCCAGGGCGGGAAAACCGCTCTTTTTACTGGCAAACCGCGCTTTTTTAAGCGCGTTTTCAACAAAACTCAAACCGTCTTCTGTGACTTCTCCACAGAAAAAATCGCTTTGCGGTTTCACCTCCAGACCGGCCTTCTCCAATAAAGGCGCGATCTCCGCTACCTTGTGCCGATTACCGGTTGCCAGAACGATTGACGCCATTGCTTATCCGCTCCCTGCCGGCGTGCTGGCCGCATGCTCGGATGGAAACAGCGTTACACTCTGTCCCTGCTGTTCAAATTGGCTGACGGCTCTCATCAGCGATGCATGCTCTTCACCATTCACAGCAACCCGAAACAGGATATTCCGCTCGGTCATCTTGCAGCCCATTGCAAATTCCGGCGCATGATCGCCGCGAACATCGCATACGGTGTAGCTATGCAAACCGATTTGTTTCAGGGTCAGCAAAATTTTACCTTCCATCAGGCGATTGGTCAGGATACGAACCATCGCAGCGGAATCGTCCAAACCGGGAACTTCCGCCTTGCTCTTATTCACAGTAACGGCCGGTTTGCCGACAGCCGAATGAAAACGCCAGGCTTCCCCGTCATAATTATCTTCCAACCACTCCATACCGACCCCTACTTACTTTTATTCGTTCTATAAACTTATGTCTATGCTGTTGCACTGACGGCCCTTTTCGGCCTGCTGAGTCTATGCTATTGAAATCTCTCATATTTGAGAAATTGAAGATTCAACTCGCTGGCATAGAGTGAAATCAATGATTACCGAAAGCCTTAAAAATGTCTCACTCAGGAACAGATAGTGTTTCCAGATATAAAAAAGGGGCAGAACCGGTACTGCCCCATTCAGGAACCTGCAAATAAGTGCAAATCTCTCGTCTTCAAGCTCCTATGGCAAAGACTAAACCGGTTATACCCGCCGCTTACACGGCGGGATACCGCTAATCAGGCCAGACTCTGTTTCGGGGGAAGACCCTGATCTGATCGGCAATATGCTGTGACGAAGACCTCGTCGGCTTTGTTTCGTCCGTGACGACCGTTGTCTGCTTAATCGCTTTCCCCGTTGGCCGGGCCGCAGAACGGGCGCGTGCCGGGCTTTTGGTCGCAGGAGAAGCCGCTTTCTGTTGCGTTTTTGTCTGCGTCGGGTTGTCCGCATTGTCGCCCTGCTTAACGGCCGAAGCCGGTGACGCAGCAGTTGACGCATTCGAATTCTGTGAAGTACTCATGCCCATGCCTCCTGTGAAAAGTTAGTTACACGATGGAAACCTTCATCAATCCCCTTGGCCAAGGCAAAATCCAGTTCACTTAGCTCGACGGCTTGCGAATAGATAATCACCGAAACATGCCCTCTGCCAAAACTGATATTGGGATGGTGATCCAGCAGATCCGCCTGTTCCGCCAGCTCATCCAAAAAGCTTCTCAGTTTTTCAAAGCTTTCAAATTCAAAACGGGCTTCCATGCTCGCCGGTTTCTCTTTCAATTTCCATCGTTCGTTCATACAAAGCTCCTGGTTGGCTGATAGGTTTGTGTCAGGTTATGGAAATATTCTTCCAGCCATGACTGCACACGTAACAACTGAGTATGCTCTTCTTCCAATAGTCGGTTAAAAAGCGCATGATCTTCATGGGCGGCATAATTGGCGCAATATTGCGCAGCTTCCGAATACAACTGAATCAAAGCGATTTCACGCTCTTCGCAACTTCTTAGAGCTTCGGCGATATTGGTTGCCGGCCCAGCCGGACGCAGGACACTCCCTGCCGGTAAAGCGCCCTGCGCCACCATACGATCCGTAATCAGATTCGCGTGCTGGAATTCTTCGTTTGCCAAAGTGACAAAGCCTTCCGCGAAGGAAATTTCCTGACGGAATTTTGCCAACGAAGCCTGCGCGAGATAATGCTGACCGGCCGAGAACTCCAGGCTCAATGCCCGTCCCAAATAACCGAGAATCTGGCTGTTTGCAGCAACGGTCTGGGCTTCCGGTACTTGAGGATAGGCACCTAAACCCGGCATAACACTGCCGGGCATTCTTGTGGAATAGCGCATGTCTCCCTCCTAAGGTCTCAAAGCCGGACCGAAAGAAATCATTCGGTCCGTTGAGTCTGTTTAAAACTCGAATTAACTGCGACTGGAACCGGCGTTACCGATGGTCAGAACCGGCTCAACTTCTTTGTGAGGGCGAGCAATGATGTGCGCTGCAACCAAACCGTCACCAACCCGTTCGCAAGCATCGGCTCCAGCACGTACCGCTGCGTTGACCGCACCGGTTTCGCCACGAACCATTACCGTTACGTAACCGCCGCCAACGAATTCTCGAGAAACAAGACGTACTTCCGCTGCTTTTGTCATCGCATCCGCCGCTTCAATCGCTGGAACCAAACCGCGTGTCTCGATCATGCCCAATGCAATACCGTAATCACTCATAATATTTCTCCTTCAAGGAATCTGACTGTGCAAGTTTTATCATTCAGCGCGTTTCATACGCCCTGAACGATTCAAAATTATTTATTTTCGATGGTTAAAACCGGTTCCACTTCTTTGTGCGGGCGAGCAATGATGTGCGCTGCAACCAAACCGTCACCAACGCGTTCGCAAGCGTCTGCCCCGGCACGTACCGCTGCGTTGACCGCACCGGTTTCGCCACGAACCATAACCGTTACGTAACCACCGCCTACAAACTCACGACTGACCAAACGAACTTCCGCTGCTTTTGTCATCGCATCCGCCGCTTCAATCGCTGGAACCAAACCACGTGTTTCAATCATGCCTAAGGCAATACCGTATTCCGTACTCATTTCATTTCTCCTTCGAGGGATATTAACTATTGGGTTTTGCCGCTCCAGAGCCTGTTTCCAGCTCTCTGAAACGATGTAAAATTATTTGTTTTCGATGTTTAAAACCGGCTCAACTTCTTTGTGCGGGCGAGCAATGATGTGCGCTGCGACCAGACCGTCACCAACGCGTTCGCAAGCATCGGCTCCGGCACGTACCGCTGCGTTGACCGCACCGGTTTCGCCGCGAACCATAACGGTTACATAGCCACCGCCTACAAACTCACGGCTGACCAAACGGACTTCCGCTGCTTTAGTCATCGCATCCGCGGCTTCGATCGCTGGAACCAAACCACGCGTTTCAATCATGCCCAGGGCAATACCGTAATCACTCATAACTTTCTCCTTTGAGTTGCTCACTTTTTAAAACTTACTTCTGTTCTGGTTGCCAATCATCGATGATGCCGCCAACCGTTAAATCCGTTAATAATCGTTTATCACCTGCAGCATCCCGTGCGGCAGAATTGGCGATGGTGAAAACCCAGTCACCTGTTTTGGTTCCGATCGGGTCCATCGCCACAAACACTTCACCCGATTCGGTCACCAGCGCTTTGAGAGGCAGATGACCTAAGTCGTTCAGGCGGCTGGTCAAAACCAGCTGCTGTTTAACTTGCAGTATCTGCATCCTGAGGCCCTTCCCATTTGTCGATAATGCCAACGATGGTCAAGTCACTCGGATAACCTTTTACTCCGGTTGCATCACGTGCCGCCGAACTACCGCAACAGATCACCCAATCGCCTGGTTTGCACCCCACCGGATCGACTGCCACCTGTGGAGTACCGCCATCTCTTTCCCGCACGACAAGGAGAGGTTTATGCTCCATCATCGCAATTCGGTTCGTTGAAACGAGGGTCTTATCGACTTTATAAATTTTCACTTTTTACCTCCTTTCTATGCGGTTCTACGCCCTGGGGTAGAATCCATTACACTGGTTACTCTCTCTGCCGGCTTGCTGTCGGTAAAGTCGCGCAAAGTCGGCAGAGTGTGCAACAAACCGGATGCTGCCAATTCCTGATAACGATTGTGCAGCGCCTTCTCGATGCGCAAAACTTTCGCTTCGGCGCGATCTTTCGATCCCGGAACCCGCCCGTCGTAATCGCAACGGATAATGACCGGGATCGGCACCAATCGCTTCACATTCAAGCCCTTGAAAATCTTGATGCCGACATCGACATCGTTTACCCCTTCTTCGACCGTATCGAGGAAGCTGTAATAGCTCAGGTTACGCAACTGAACTTCTTCAAAACCGTTGCCGACGCCGATAAAGCGTTCGGCGTGGCCCAGATCGCTGTAGCAACCGTTTTCGTATTGATTGACATAAGCAATCTGCGAAAAATTATTGCCGATCAGCCATCCGATCAGGGTTGCCAATTCCGGCTGCGGAGAGCTTGCGCCCTTAAGCTGGTTGCAACCGTTGATCGCGTTGCGCAACAGCGCTTTTGCTTCGTCTGCGGACAGATCCATCGTTGCCTGGTATAGCTGATCGGTTTCAACGTAACGCTGTAAACAGATCTCGCCATTCGCATCCGGGATATGTACCTTCATGCTGTCGTCGTCGGTGTTCAAACCCAGTAACAGGGTTTGCACCGTCGAACCGCAACCGAAGCGGTTTTCAATCGCCTGCCTGAATTCGTTGAGTTTTGTCAGAGCAGCCTCCGCTGCTTTCTGGTCATCACTGCCGTGTGCCGCACAACCCTGATGAGTCGGATCGGCTTTGGAAATGTGATACACCGCAATCTTTAAATAACGCGTCGGTTCGTCAGCCGAATTCGGCTTGCCTTCCCGAAAACGCATATGTTCAATAAATACCCAGTTTCGAACGCTTTCGCTGATATCGAAGAGTGAACCCGCATGGGATTTTCTTCTTACAGCTGCGTAAGGCAGTCTGAGTACGTAGCTAACGATATGCGCAAGACGTCCGTCTGCACATGGCGCTATGCCAACTGCGTGAAACCCGGCTTCTCGAAAGATCTGCTCCGTTTCTTGTGTCCGTTCACCCGCAAGGGGATCGTTGTTAAAGAACTCTTGCGACATTCTTAAGAATTGTGCAAAGAGGGTCTTCGCATACAGAGCCTGAAATCCTTTCTGTGATTGCATATTCAATCCAGACTGCCAATCCTGATCTGTTAAGGTCACACCCAACTTTGCAAACAGCTGCTGGTTGGCCCAACCGACAAAACCGCTCTGTCCTTGCTGTTGCAAAATGTCTTTCAAAGTGGCTTCGATCTCATCAAAACGCGACTTGATGCCCATTTCGTACTGGCGCAGCAGTTGATTCTGTCTTTCATCAACTAAAACATGGGTGCCCGTCATCGGTGTCGAGAGCGCATGCCTCCCTTTTCCGCCTTGGTTACCGCGCTCAACCGTGTCGGCATCGAATCCATGAGCGGACGAACTTTGTGCCTGACCCTGTGATCGCGGAACGATCGGCTTCCAAAACAATGACTTTTGACGATAGCTTTTTTTTAAACGATTCATCAAAACACCCAATATTCAATTGACTTCTTAAGCTCTGGCGCCGCCGGACAAGGTAACTTTCGCCCCGGTATCCGTGTTGCCTGAAGAGCCGGTAATCGGGCTCATCGGAATCTCGCTATTAGTCGGTTTGAACTGACTCGCTCCCATTGGCGCTTGTCCTTTCGCTCCTCTAATCGACGAGTTACGCTGCGCCGCCCAAGGTCCTTCGGTACCTGTGACTTTGCTTCCTCTGTCCCAACCGTCGCCGGTTATTTTGGCGCCTTGCTCCACTGCTGGTTCTGCAGTCGGCATGGGTGCCGTTTGCGGTTGTGCCTGTATCTGCGCCGCTCCCATCATTTGCGGAAAATCCGCTTCACCCGGGATTGCCGCATTGGTGGTATCACATACCATTGCAGTCTGATCACCGCCCTGGTAGTGAGTGCCGGATACCAGTTGGCACGCGCCTTTTTGCGCGCCGGTCAGTCCCTGTGGTCCAGGTTGAACACCTGAAATCGCAGGATTGGTACCCTGACGTTGACGCTGTTGGATTTCGCTCTGCTGCGCCGGGGCGCAACTGGCGATCTGTTCAGAACCAACATAAGGCGTGCCGCTAACCGCTTTGCAAGAACCCGCTTCCGCACCGGTCATATTCGAGATCCCCCCGCTGCGGTCACCGGTAATCGACTGCCCGCGAGTGGTCGCAGAGGCCGTCACTTTAGTGGCTGGTTTCGGCATTTCAGCGTTACACGCCTTGGCTTCTTCCATCCCTTGGTAGCCTGTTCCGGTTACGGATTTACAGGCCCCTTTTTGTATACCGGTTACCGCTTCCAGTCGCCCCACCTGGGTGCCTGTCGTGGTATTCCCTTGAGCCGTTTGCGACGACATCACTTTTTGTGGTGCCGGTGCCGGGTTTTTCGGCTTAATCGTGGTTGATTGCGACTTGCGACTATCACCGCCGGTGATCTTGCTAGCGTCGGTCTGCGAAGGTTGCGACATAACCGAAAAACCGGTTGCCTTGGCTTTTGCAGGCGTTTCACCGCAATACATCTGACCTTGATCCGCAGGCAAATACTCGGTTCCGGTGACTGCAGAGCAGGTTCCCGGTTCATTGCCGGTCATTTTTTCACCGCGTCCAACCTTGGTTGTACCGCTGACAATCTGACCGCGAGTGGTTTGCGTTTGCGTCACTTTCGCCGGCTGTGCCTTTGGTTGTGTGGCGCAACTGCCTGCAAACTCTTCGGCACCTAAATACTCGGTTCCACTGACCAATTGACATGCACCTGTCTCAGCACCTGTCATCTTTTTTTCGCCTTGACCGACCATCGTGCCCGAAACGGTCTGACCACTCAGGGTCTGCGACTCCTCTACTTTAGAAGGAGCAGCAGTTTGACTGTTGCGTTGCTGACGCGTTGGACGAGTCCCCCCGGTCGAACAAGTCTTTCCTCGGGTACATCTTTCGGCACGAACCTGCTTGGCAATGTCGCGGGCCGATGCATCCGGATTAGCCAGTTTGGCTTTGGCACCCGATTGGCTGCCGCCTTTTGACTTGAATGCATCTTGTGCCGCTTTGCCTTTCGCTTGTGCCTGACGATACGCTTTGGACTGCAAACGTCCGCCTGATTGAACCTGATTCGTTTGCGGTTTCACTTGCGCTCGACCGTTATTTGCACGCTCTGCTCGCTCTTTGCGAGGCGCCGGTGCAGGAGCTTCCGTTCTTTCTTGACGAACTTCTGCAATCGGCTCAACCGGTTTACGTTCTGCTCTTGTTCTTTGAGCTTGAGTCTTGTTCGCGGATGTTGAACTCTTTCCACTCTTCTGTTGCTGTCTGCGTTCTTTAGCCGCGTTGCGGCCAGCAGCCGATGCTGTTTCAGCAGCCGCTACTGGATTTACGCTACGACGTGAACGAGACGGCTGAGATGAAGTAGAAGTGGTAGCAACTGGCTCGACTGCCGTCTCAACTCCAGGCTCGGGTGCTTGCCTGCGCCGCGGTGCTGCCGGAGCAGCTGCCGCTTGCGAACCTTTTCCCTGTACCTGAGCTTTACGACGTGCAATCGCTGCAGCTCGACCGCTTTGAGCATTACTTGTACTCATGCTAAAGCCTCCTATTCGTCTTTCTGACTCTTAAATCACTCGTTAATTCGTTGCTTATTCAGCGCTGAATTACATTCCGCGAGGACGGTAAACGACAAAGTTATGCCCTTGGCATTGCGTGTAGTTGTCGTAACCGATCAAGCGGATAACGTGATTCGGGTAGGCTGAACGACACTGGTCGATTTCAGCCAATACGGCATTCGGGTCACGCTCACCGAACATTGGAAGTTTCCACATACCCCAGTAATGCGCTGAAGTGTTAGAGGGTTCTTCGTGTTCGATCGAACAGTTCCAGCCCTGGTTGATGATGTATACGATCTGGTCGTAGATTTCATCCGCCGTGAACTCAGGCAGGAAACCAAAAGTTTCCAGCGTCGATTTTGTACGGTAATCATCAGTTTGGATTGACATCTCTATCTCCTTAAATTGTTCGGATTGATTCACAAGGTGCGGCTATTAGCCCACATCCAATTTGTCAACGGTGTCGAACTCAAACTTGATCTCTTTCCAAGTTTCCAGAGCGACTGCCAATTCTTTGCTGTGACGAGCCGCGTCACGCAGAATGTCTCCGCCTTCACGTTCCAGGTCACGTCCTTCGTTACGCGCTTTAACACAAGCTTCCAGCGCAACACGGTTCGCTGCGGCACCTGCTGCGTTACCGCCTGGGTGACCTTGCGTACCCCCTCCGAACTGAAGTACAGAGTCATCACCGAAGATGTTAACCAGCGCCGGCATGTGCCATACGTGGATACCACCGGAAGCAACCGCCATAACACCCGGCATTGAGCCCCAATCCTGATCGAAGAACACACCGCGTGAACGATCTTCGGGAACGAATGACTCACGTAGTTGGTCAACGAAACCTAGCGTTGACGCACGGTCACCTTCCAACTTACCAACAACCGTACCGGTATGCAGGTGGTCACCACCTGACAGACGCAGACACTTGGCCAGTACGCGGAAGTGGATACCGTGTAGCGGGTTACGGTCGATTACCGCGTGCATCGCACGGTGAATGTGAAGAAGCATTCCGTTCTCACGACACCAGTTAGCCAGCGTGGTGTTTGCAGTGAAACCCGCTGTCAGGAAGTCGTGCATGATGATTGGCTGCCCCAGTTCTTTAGCGAACTCGGCACGTTTCATCATCTCTTCAACCGTACCTGCTGTTACGTTCAGATAGTGACCTTTACGCTCACCGGTTTCCATCGTCGCTTTATCAACCGCTTCCGCTACGAATTCAAAACGATCTCTCCAGCGTTGGAATGGTTGTGAGTTGATGTTTTCGTCATCTTTAGTCAAATCAAGACCACCGCGAAGACACTCATAAACTGCACGACCGTAGTTCTTGGCTGAAAGACCGAGTTTTGGTTTGATGGTACAACCCAACATTGGACGACCGTATTTGTTAAGCTTGTCACGCTCAACCTGAATCCCTGACGGTGGCCCACCACACGTTTTGATGAACGCCATTGGGAAACGAAGGTCTTCCAAACGAAGCGAACGAACCGCTTTAAATCCGAACACGTTACCAACCAAAGAAGTTAGGACGTTAACCACCGAACCTTCTTCGAACAGGTCTAGCGGGTAGGCGATGAAAGCGTAGAATGCATTCTTGTCACCCGGTACGTCTTCAATGCGGTATGCGCGCCCCTTGTAGAATTCCATGTCAGTCAACAGGTCGGTCCAAACCGTTGTCCAGGTACCCGTTGATGATTCAGCCGCCACGGCAGCTGCCGCTTCTTCACGTGGTACACCTTCCTGCGGTACAACTTTGAAACAAGCAAGTAGGTCTGTATCCAGTGGAGTGTAGTCTGGAGTCCAATAAGTCAGCTGGTAATCTTGTACGCCAGCGTTAAACGTTTTATTAGCCATTAATGCGCTCCTTGTTTTTGGAGTTGAAATAAATTCAAGTGCAATGTTATGGAGAAGCCAACCTATTGACTAATTGAAAGAAACGATGGAAAAGATTGAGCAATCTCTATATATATAAAAACAGCAAAAGCTGTAATGCATTGATAAACAAGGAGAAAATATTTAGTTTTTTAAGAAGAAAAATGTTTGAAAAACACAGACTTTCAGTGAATTTTTTTTAAGTTATCGCTTTTTTTAGATCAAATTCCGACCAACACACAAACTTTGAAGCGCCCAATTCAAACACACTACCGTCTGAAAATCTCTGCAATAACCGCTTGAATTTTCCTCAAATCCCTCACACAGCCAAAGCGAAAAATATCCGCCGCTAACCGGTGGCCGCTTCATCGGAAAAGCCGACATAAATTAGTGATTTCTTATGAACTGGTTATCTCAAATCATCCTCTTTATAATCTTGTGACCATTTGAAAAAACCACAAGAGCTATACGGATTATGAGCCTGAAAAAAATACCAGTAAAAGACTTTGATGTGGCGGTTTTAACCAGCTCTTGGCATACGCCTGTGGCCGTGTTTTTTACCGCAAAAGGATGCGAACCCTGCGAGGCAGTACTGCAAACATTGACCGAACTGGCACCTCAATATGAGGATCGCCTGCACATCGCCGTTCTGGATATCGAAGATCAGGAAATCGAACCGGTTCTGGAACAGTGCAAAGTCGAATCCATTCCGGATATTAAAATTTTTCACCAGAAACAGATCGTTGCCCAGGCCAAAGGTTTGCTGGACAAACAGCAATTTGAACGCCTGATTGAACCACATGTTCTGACGGAAGCGCAGCACCGCCTGAGCCTGTTGCAGAAACAGGTTGAGTTACTGCTGAGTTCCGAACAGTTCGACATGGCAATGGAGCTGGTCGAGGTCTTTCGACAGAAGCATCCGCACGATGATGAAGCCATGCTGGTCGAGCTGGCAATTCTGGTTCAGATGAACAATATCCCGGCGGCATTGCAATTGATTGAACAACTTCCGGAAAATTTGCAACAGGATGAAAAATCCCAAGCGGTAAAAGGCATGATTGAAGCCATGCAAAATACCCGGCAATAGTGTCGGCAGGACAAGAATGAATGAATGCCTATGCGCAAATTACCGTTACCGGAGTGGTTCAAGGAGTCGGATTTCGTCCGTTTGTCTGGCAGCTTGCCAGGCAGTTTGGTCATAACGGCTGGGTTCTGAACAATGCTTCCGGTGTAGAAATTTTCCTGAAGCTGGAGCGCACAAGCGACACTGACAAAATTCGAACGCAGTTCATTGCTGCCTTATATGAACAGGCACCGCCTCTCGCACAGGTTGACCGGGTACTCTGGGAATGGATCGACCCGAACGCTGCGCACAGCGAACTTACCGAACTGAAAGCTTGCAGCGACTTTACGATCCGGAAAAGCCGTTCCGGGCTGATGCAAACAGCGGTTCTGGCCGATGCCGCAACCTGCGAAGCCTGCCTGCGAGACGTGTTTGATCCCGAAAACCGGCGTTACGGTTACCCTTTCACCAACTGCACCCACTGCGGCCCGCGCTACTCGATTATCCGCTCGATGCCGTATGATCGGGAATATACAAGCATGGCGGATTTCAAAATGTGCCCGGCCTGCGAAGACGAATATCGCAATCCGTCCGATCGGCGTTTTCATGCCCAGCCAAATGCCTGTCCAACCTGTGGCCCGCAGCTGCAACTGATCCGCTTCGATTCCGCTGCTCACATTTCATGCCCCGAGACAAACCCTCCTTCGCAGGAAGATAACTGGCAGATGATCGATCAAGTCTGCCATTACCTGGAAAAAGGCCTCATTCTGGCCATTAAAGGAATCGGCGGATTTCATCTGGTCTGCGATGCAGGCAACGACAATGCCTGCCGGACACTGCGCCAACGAAAAGCGCGTCCCGAAAAACCCTTCGCCTTAATGGCGCCGGACATCGATGTCATCAAAGGCTACGCCCAAGTCAGCAAGGCCGCAGAAGAATGCCTGACTTCAACCCGCGCCCCGATTGTACTTCTGCCAAAGTTGGGAAAATCGAAACCCGCAGAATTGTCGGAACTGATTGCACCGAATCAGTCTCGTCTGGGCATTATGCTGCCGAACACGCCATTGCACAGTATGTTGATGGCGACATGGAAAAAACGCCACCCCCATCGCTTGCTGGTCTTCACTTCCGCTAATCTGAGCGGGCATCCGCAGATCTACCGGGATGACAAAGAAACCGAGCTTATGCAGCTCGCCGACGCCGTATTGACCCACAACCGTCCGATCATCCGCCGTCTTGAAGATTCGGTAATGAAAACTTCAGTCGAGGGGAACGATTGCGAAGCCCTGCGCCAATCGCGCGGTTTTGCCCCTTTACGCTTCCAGATGCCGGAAGGGTTTCCGCCATTGAACACCCTGGCATCCGGCGGCGATCTGAAAAACAGCATCGCCTTTCAGAAAGGCAGCGAAATGACTCTTTTGCATTTTCTCGGCGACATGGAAAACTTCGATATCCAAACAGCTTACGGCGAAGCTTTACAGGATTTACAGCAACTGTATCAGCTTGAACCAGACCATCTGGTTACCGACAAACATCCCGGCTATTACGTCAAAGACGCCCTCGTCCGTTATCGGGAAAACCATGCTCCGCAAGCTGCGCTGACGGAAATTCAGCACCACCATGCCCATCTGTGTGCCTGTCTGTTCGAGAACGCCATACCACTAGATAGTCCGCCGGTTTTAGGCATTATTCTGGACGGTCTGGGATTCGGGGAAGACGCAACTTTCTGGGGTGGAGAAATACTCTACGGAACCTACGCCGAAAGCCTTCGACTCGGCAATATCTCACCCCGCCCGCTACTGGGCGGAGACAAGGCTAACAAAGAACCCTGGCGAAATCTGTACGCACTGATCCGCGCTCGGGAATCTCTGGAAAACCTGATCCAGCGCTATCCGCAGGTACAAAGCCTGAAACAGCTGCAGAGCAAACCGACTGACCTGCTGGACGCCATGTCCAACTCCGGACTCAACAGCCCGCTTTCTTCATCAACCGGCCGCCTGTTCGATGCCGTCGCCGCAGCATGCGATCTTTGTTTTGACGGCATGAGCTACGAAGGCGAAGCCGCCATGCAGCTTGAAAGCCTGCTAAGTGAAAAATTACTCCGCCAAGAGTGGGAAAACGCCTACTTTCTGCAAGTCGAAACCGATCCGCAAAGCGGACGGCAACTTCTGGACACGGCATCGCTGCTTTCCCAAATACTGAAAGACTTGAATCAGCATCTATCCGCCAGCCAGGTTTCGGCCCGTTTCCATCTCGGTCTGGTCAAAGCTCTGCTCAAGAGTGCCCTGCTGTTGCGCAACACTCACCCTTTCGAACAGATCGCTCTGAGCGGAGGCGTTTGCCAAAATGGCTGGCTGATCTGGCTTTTCAGGCAGATGACACCGCCGGAAATCACTTTATTAACCCACCGGAAACTGCCGGCAAACGACCAATCCATTGCGGTCGGACAGCTGTGTGCGCACGCTGCGCAACAGCGTAAATCTGTGTTAGGATAAGTCCATGACAAAGTTGGTTCAAGCTGCTCATTCGGAATCCCTGAAGTCTTCGGCGCCCTCTCCTTTCGAAGAAGGTGAATGGCTGGAAGTTCTGCAGGCAATGGAAGAGGCTTATACCCAATCCCTGCAATACCAGACCGAAATCGAAGAAAAAAATCAGGCACTGAATCAAGCTCACCAGTTTATCTCCGGCATCGTCTCCTCCATGTCCGATTTGCTGATCGTTATCGACAACGAACACAACATCACCCAGGTCAATCCCGCTTTTCTGAAATTAACCGGCCTGAACGAAGACAACGTCATTCATCACTCGATACTCGATTTCGTCCAGACTCAGGAATCAATCAAGGACAACTTGCTGAAGCAAGGCGTCAGTCTTCAGGATTTACAGGGCAGTCTGCACACGTTGCACGGCAACATTCCGATCAGCATGAGCTGCAGCTGTTTGAACCCCGATCAGTGCGACTTCAAGGGCAAAGTAATTGTCGCCAGACCCATCGGAGAGCTGTTGATCGCTTACGAAGCACTCAAAAAGGCCCATCAGGAACTGGCTCAAACCAAAGAAAAAATGGTGCATTCGGAAAAAATGGCCGCACTCGGGCGTCTCGTCTCCGGTGTGGCGCACGAATTGAATACCCCGATCAGCGTTTTGAAAGGCAATCTGTGGTCGTTAAAAAGCTATTTTGACGAAGTCAGACCCTTCGTTCGCGCCTCAAACGAAGACATTGAAGAGATTCTGGAAGACACCCCGGATCTGTTTGCCGATTCCCAGCAAGCGTTAAAACACATCGCTGATATCGTTAAAAGCCTGAAGACCTTCAGCCAGCCGCATTCGGAAAAGGCCAACCAGCTCATCGAAATCAAACCGATTCTGAAAACCGCGACAAATTGGGTGCAAGCCAACAGCAAGGAACTCACTTCGCCGACCATTACTTTTTCCGCTCCCGAGAGCCTCTGGATTCACGGTAATCCGCAAGCATTGCAACAGGTCGTGATCAATATCGTACAAAACGCTTTCGACGCCCTGAGCAGCAAAAAAATTGCTGACCCGCTCAACAAACAGATCGCGGTTCATCTCGACAAAAAACAGCAATGGGTGGAAATTCTGATTGAAGACAACGGGCCCGGCATCCCAGAAGAACAGCTCGAACGAATTTTCGACCCTTTCTTTACCGACAAGGATGTCGGCGAAGGAACCGGCTTGGGATTAAGCATCAGCCATCAACTCATCCAATCCATGCACGGCGAACTCAATGTCTGGAACCGGCCGGAAGGCGGCGCCGCTTTCCAGATTCTGCTTCCCGGCGACGAAAACCTGGCCGATAGCGAAGAAATCCAAACCCTGACTTCCGGTCACGCCCAGGAGGCTTGAGCATGAATATTCTCTGGTTCCAATCCGGCGGCTGTAGCGGCTGCACCCTCTCATTTCTCGGTCTGGAAGAGATGGACCTGATCGAATGGTCCCGATCCATGCAACTCAATTGGCTCTGGCATCCCTCTCTGACCGAACACAGCGGCTCGGAAACCCAGGCGATGCTCAACGCCGTATTGAAGGACGAAGTCAAACTGGACATTTTTTGCCTTGAAGGGTCGGTCATTATGGGGCCGAACGGCAGCGGACGCTTTCATATGCTTGCCGGAACCGAAACTCCGGCCAAGGAGCTGATCGAGCGTTTGAGCGAAAAAGCCGATTATGTTCTCGCCGTCGGCACCTGCGCCGCCTTCGGGGGCATCACGGCGTCACCGCCCAATACCGTCGAAGCAACCGGGCTGCAATACGACCAGAATTTCGCCGGAAGCCTGTTACCGGCAAACTTCAAAAGCCGTGCCGGGCTGCCGGTGATCAACATTTCAGGCTGCCCGGTTCACCCTGGATGGGTCGCCGAAACCATCGGCCTGATCCGTTTTCAGAAATTGAAAACCGAACACCTTGATCCTTACAACCGCCCCCGTTTCTACGCCGATAAACTGGTGCATCACGGCTGTTCCAGAAACGAATATTACGAATACAAGGCCAGCGCCGTCAAACCCTCCGATCTCGGCTGCATGATGGAACATATGGGATGCGTCGGCACAGTCGCGCATGCCGACTGCAACGAACGTCCCTGGAACGGTAACGGCTCCTGCACCAAAGGCGGTTACCCCTGTGTGGATTGCACCTCCCCGGATTTCGGTCACCTCAATCACTCCTATCAGGAAACACCCAAAATCGGCAACATTCCCGTCGGATTGCCCAGCGATATGCCGAAAGCCTGGTTCATTGCGCTCTCGACTCTGGCAAAATCCGCCACTCCGAAACGCTTAAAAGTCAACGCAACGGCCGAGCGCATTGAAATCAGCCCGGAAATCAAAAGGAAAAAACTATGAGCCGGATTCTTGTCGGGCCCTTTAACCGCGTTGAAGGCGATCTGGAAGTTCAGCTGGAAATCGAAGCGCAGAAAGTGACTTCCGCACGCGTAAACTCCACGCTTTTCAGGGGGTTTGAAGGTATGTTGCAAGGCCGTCCACCGAGCGATGCTCTAGTGTACGCCCCCCGAATTTGCGGCATCTGTTCGGTTTCTCAATCGGTCGCGGCCGCCCAGGCATTGAGCCAGATTTATGGCATCACACCGCCGGAAAACGGTCAGAGAGCGATCAATTTAATGCTCGCCAACGAGAACGCCGCCGATCTGCTGACGCACTTTTATCTGTTTTTCATGCCCGACTTTGCGCGCGGAATCTACAAAGATCGTCCATGGTTTGCCGACAGTCAGAAACGCTTCAAAGCCATGCAGGGAGTTTCCTCCGCCCGTGCGATAGAGGCGCGCAGCCACTGGTTGAAGATGATGGGGACGCTTGCCGGCCACTGGCCACATACCCTTGCCATTCAACCCGGCGGTTGCAGCCGATCGCTCAACGATGCGGAAGTCATGCAGATGTTGCTCTACGCGCAGAAGCTGCGCCATTTTCTGGAAACCTTTCTGCTCCATGACCGGCTGGAAAACTTCCTCTCTCTGGAAAACGAAACGGATTTGCAAAGCTGGCAACAGCAGCACACAGATTCCGATCTCGGACTGTTCCTCTCCATCGCCGCCGATCTGGCATTGCACAAACTGGGTAAAAGCGATGCCTTGCTAATGAGTTACGGCAGCTTTCCCGAATCCGACGGGCAACGGCTGATCCCCTCTGGAGTCTATCGCAACGGCGAGTTCCAGCTCCTGAATCCATCACATATTCAGGAAGACATCAGCCATGCCAACTATCAGGGTGATCTCCATTCGTCGCCCTGGCATCAGGCTCAAACGCCCCATCTGGACAACCCGGATGCCTACAGCTGGTGCAAGGCTCCGCGCTTAAAAGGAGAAGTCGCCGAAACCGGTTCGCTGGCCCGCCAGGTGATGGCAAAGCAACCGTTGATTCTCGATCTCGTACAACGCTACGGCAGCTGCGTTTATTCACGAATTCTGGCGCGAACGCTTGAACTGGTTAAACTGACCGTACAGGTGGAATCCTGGTTACAGCAGGGGTTTTCAGAGACCGGCCATTTTTTCACCGAACCGGGCGACATTGTTCACCAGCGCGGCGTAGGATTGATCGAAGCGGCCCGCGGCAGTCTCGGTCACTGGCTGGAAGTCAAAAACAACCGAATTTACAGTTACCAGATCATCGCCCCGACCACTTGGAATTTTTCCCCGAGAGATCAACAGAACACGCCCGGCGCTCTGGAAAAAGCTTTGGAAAACACGCCGCTGTACGACGGAGAAACCGATCCGGTCAATGTCCAGCATATCGTACGCTCCTTTGATCCGTGCATGGTCTGCACCGTACATTGACTGGTCACGCTGGCGTCAAGGACAGCCTGCTTCAAAATGCCCCCTTCATTGAGGGGTTGTTTATTTTGCCCAGTTTTTTAAGCTAATACCCGACCGACACAGGAAAATTCCGAGGCAGAAAGCGGCAAATTTTCACAGTAGATTTCACGTGAACGCTACCTTTGATCCATCGACTGACGATTCCCGCCCGGCAATCAGAAATCCGATGAAAATTCAAACCCGGCGCGTTGACCAAAAACCATATTGAAATCACATAAAAAGCCACCGTGTTCGGTGGCTTTTTGTATTTTTTACTTCTAGAAAGGTGGATCAAGATGAACAGCGCTTTGATTTTAGAAGACAATCCGGAAGCCATGTGCTGGATGCGGCAACGCTTGCAGCGAGTATTTCCGGACGTGTCCATTGCGGAAACCATTTCGGTTGAACAGGCAAAGCGTGCCTTGAAAGATTCGTCGTTTGAGCTGGCGTTGATCGATCTGCACCTTCCCGATGGCAGCGGCATCGAGATTCAGAAAGAAATCAACCGTTCTTATCCCGACATTATCAGTATCGTCGTCACCATTTACGATGACGATGCACATCTCTTTCCCGCGCTGCAATCCGGGGTCAAAGGCTATCTGTTAAAAGATATGCCAAGTGGGCAATTTGAAGAGCGCCTAAGAATGATTACCCGCGGAGAACCGGCTCTTTCCCCGGCGATCGCCAGAAAGATTCTCAAATATTTCGGGCAATCTAAAACCCCGCCCAGCCATGATTTAACCCAAAGAGAGCAGGAAGTTCTGACCCTGATCGCCAAAGGGCTCACCGCACAGGAAGCGGCGGACATGCTGGAAATCAGCGCTCATACCGCCAAAGATTACATCAAAACCATCTATCGAAAATTGAATATTTCTTCCCGTTCCGAAGCCGCCCTGGAAGCCATTCGGTTAGGTCTGGTTCAGACTTAAGGAATCCGCACGTGAAATCCACCCCCCAACAACTTCTGCTCGGTTTATCGCTGATTGCCCTGCTGGCCGTTTTCAATTCGGTCTATTTTGCCCTGCAGGCTCCGATGTTGGGACTCAGTTTCAAAGCACACGACAAGGGTTTCCAAATTACGCACATCGCCCCCGACTCCCCAAATCGTTCGCAGCTGCGCATCGGACAGGTAGTGACCGAAATCAACGGCATACCCATGACGCCGGACTTACTGATCGAGGAACCGGATCAACTGAACGAGTGGACAGCCTACAACGATTTCTTAGATAAAATGACACTGCTGAACGATGCCGCCAATCGGCAGTCTCTGCAAGCCCGAACCGAACAGGGAGAAAGCATTTCCCTGACGGTGCGCGAAAGACATATTACCGATCTGCCGCCCCTGTTCTGGTTTCAAGCCTTTGTCGGCGTGTGCGGTTTTTTAATTGCAGCCAGTGTGTTTGCTTTTCGGCAGCAGGATAAAGGTGCCTTGTATTTTGCCTTGGCTGGATTGGGGCTTTTGTGTGTCTTCGCTGGCGGCATCGGTTTACAGCTCGCGAGAATTCATTATCGACGGCCAAACCACTCACTGGTTTTCTTACGTCAATCAAATGGGCGCCATCTTTTTTGCCGCCTCTCTGGTTGCCTTATTGGCGTTTTACCCTAGACACCTGCGTTTTTCCAAATGGGTCGCCCTCGGAGCTTTCGCCTGCTGGCTAGTGGTTTGGCTCGGGTTTGTCATGGAAACTTTTGCCAATATTTCCATAGTGTATTTGATGATGTTGGTTCTTTTCGCCTCCAGTTTTGTGCTGGCATTCATCCAATGGCGCCAGACCGCACAGATGCCGGTGGAACGCGCCGCCTTGAAATGGTACCTGCTATCGATTTATCTCGGCACCGGCCTGTTTGCAACCTTGATTCTGATTCCGGTCGCAGCCGGAGTCGAACCTTCCGCCAGTCAGGGATTGATGTTCATGGTGTTCCTCTTCATGTTTATCGGCATCGCAATGGGGATCACACGTTACCGGTTATTTGATCTCGGCCGCTGGTGGTTTGCCGCCTGGAGCTGGTTTCTGGGCGGTTTGCTGGTCATAGTGATGGATTTGATTTTGCTTTCTGTCGTCGGCTTGGGACAAGCGATCTCTTTGGCATTTTCTCTGGCCTTAATCGGCTGGCTGTATTTCCCGACACGACAATGGTTGTTCGAACGGTTGCTCCAAAAGAAAAAACTCAGCCGCTACGGGCAAACCGGCCGCCTTGTCGAGAGTCTGTTTTCGGTCGAAGAACCGGAACAGCTCTCCCTTCACTGGCGTCAATATCTGCAGGATGAATGGCATCCGTTATCAATCGAATTAAAGCCCGGACACATTCACATGCCGTTTATCGATCAGTACTCCCAATGCCTGAACATTCCCTATCTGGACAATAAGCATCATCTGCAACTGAGTTATCCGGACGGTGGAAGTCGACTATTCAGCCGCGACGACTTCGAATCCGTTACCTTCTTGTACGAACTGGCACAGCAGGCGGCGAAAGGGTTGAAAATGCGCCTGCAGGCATTGGAAGAAAAACGCGGCATACTCGGCGATCTGCATGATGACGTCGGTTCAAAATTACTCTCGCTCCTGCACCGTTCCGAAGACCCGGTCAATAACGAACTCGCCCGAAATGCCCTGCGCGATTTACGAGAAGTGGTATCACAGCCGGATCAGGATAACTGGCGGCTGGTCGATAAGCTGTCCGACTGGCGAATCGAAGCGGTTGAACGTTTGAAAGATGCCGGAATCACCCTGCATTGGCGCCAAAGCGAATGCGGTCTGCAAGAGGTTTCTTACTTCACCGCCAGCCATCTGGCCCGGGTATTGCGTGAAGCTTTGAACAACATTATCAAACACGCGCAGGCGACAAGCGTCAAGGTGGCAATCGAAATCAGCGGCGACCAGCTGATTTTGCAGGTGAAAGATAACGGACACGGAAAATCGCCCGAAAACTGGCGATCCGGGCGCGGGGTGAGCAATATCCGTCACCGGGTGGAAAAACTTCAGGGTCAGGTTAATTGGCAACAAAACACCGAAGGCGGTATTCTGCTGAAGGTAACGATTCCCTTACCAGAAAACCCAAACGACTCTTAAAACGCGTTCTCAGCGCCGATAAATTCAATACCGGCAAAAATCAAAGCGCCTTCTCTCTGGCGCTCAATCACGCAGATGGAGCCCGCACTCCTGATGCAATGCATCCTGCTGCTCCCACCACCAACGGCCGGCGCGTTCATTTTCGCCCGGCTTGATCGCCCGCGTGCAAGGCTCGCAGCCGATACTCGGGAACCCTTTATCATGCAGCGGATTATAAGGAATACCCTGCACGTCGATATAAGCTCTTACCTGTTGCGATGTCCAGGTCAGCAAAGGATTGAACTTGATCAACCCGCGCTCCAAATCCTCTTCCAGCAGCGGCACCCCCTGACGGAATGGAGATTGTTCGCTGCGCAGGCCGGTGATCCAGACCGCCGCTCCGCTTAAAGCCCGGTTCAAGGGTTCGACCTTACGGATATGACAACATGACTTGCGGTTATCGACCGAATGGTAGAAACCGTTCATGCCATGCACTTCCACATAACGCTTTACCGCATCGGCTTGTGGAGTAAAGCGCAGAATCCTGCGTTGGTAATGCGCTTCCGTCGCCGCAATCAATGCCTCGGTTTCCGCAAAAAGACGGCCGGTATCCAAAGTAAAAACCTCTATCGGTAATTCACAACGGAAAATCACATCGGTAATCAGCTGATCCTCCAGCCCCAGACTGCTGGAAAACACGACCTTCCGCCCTTCCGTCAAACGGCAAAGCTGTGTGAGATAGCCCTCAATATCATCGGCTTCCAAACCTTCCAAAGCCCGCTTCAGTTCTTTAAACATTCTTCAAACTCCCTGTTAAAACGGCCAGACCAGCGGAATGACCGCCAGTGACACACTTGCACAAATTAAATTCAACGGGATGCCCAGACGCAGAAAATCCACTAACCGATAGCCTCCGGGACCTGCCACCATCAGGTTGGTCTGATAGCCGATCGGCGTCAGAAAACTCGCCGAAGCCGCCATCATGACGGCGATCACAAAAGGCAGAAAACTCACTCCCAGCTGACCAGCCAGCTCGGTGGACACCGAAAACATCAACACGGCCGCCGCGTTGTTGGTCACCAGCTCGGTCAAGAGCGCCGTGATCAGATAAATCAGAACCAATGCCAGCAACGGCGCCGCTCCAACCATCCCAAGCAGCGATTCAACCAGCCACTGGCTGACGCCGGTTTTCGACATCGCCGCCGCCAGGGCAAACGAAGCGGCAATCGTAATCAACGTCATCAAATCCACATAACGACGCGCTTTGACAATGTTCACGCAACCACTGGCAAGCATTGCTCCAGCAGCCAGAAGCGCAGCCTCCAGCATCGGTACAAAAGAAAACGCCGTCAACAGAAGCATCAAAAACAAAATACTCATCGCCCACGGAGCTTTGCGAAAGTTCGGCGGCGGCTCGTCGGCCAGAGTGCTGACCAGAAGGAAATCTTTGCGGAAACGATACTGCTCGACAAAACTTGGCCCGGCTTCCAGCAGCATGGCATCCCCCAGCGCTAATTTCACTTCATCCAGTTCTTGAGTCAGGTGATTGCCGCCCCGGGAAATCGCTAAAACCCGAGCCTGGTAACGCTCCCAGAATTTCAGCGTTTTCAAGGGTTCACCCAATCCCGGAAAATCCGAACTCAGAATCACCTCGATCAAACTGGTATGCGGTGCCGAAAGCGACGTCGGCGCTTCACCAAGCAGTTTCAGGCCGGGATATTGACGTAACCTCTGACTCGCAAGCGGGTGACCTTTCAGCCATAAAACATCACCGGCCTGTAGAATCACCTGTTCCGGGTCTTCGGAAATCCACTCTCTGTTGCGCTGAATCCCCTGCCACTTTCCATGCTGCAAATGCTTCAGATCGGTCAGAGCCAGAGGTTTGCCGATACAGGGCGCCGACGGCAATATCTCGACCCGAACCTGATAAAGCCGCGCATCCGCGGGCATGGCAATAGGATTTTTACGCTTGGGCAAAAGCTTGCCGGAAAAGAGCCACAGAAACAGACTGCCGATCACCAAGGTTGGCAATCCGACCCAGGCAATGTCAAACATCCCCAGAGAAAAATCCTTGTCGGCCTGCAACAACCCGTCCACGACCAGATTCGTGCTGGTTCCGATCAGCGTCAGGCTGCCGCCCATAATCGCCAGAAAACTCAAAGGCATTAACAACTGTGAAGGAGAAATACGCAATCTGACCGCCCACTGCTGAATCACCGGAATGAAAATCGACACGATGGCGGTGTTATTCATCAACCCGCTCAGACCCGCGATCGGAACGACCATATTGCCGATGGCTCCACGCTGGGAAGCCGGCCGCCCCAACAACCAGTGCCCGAGCCAGTAAACGGCACCGGTTTCTCTTAAACCCGCGGCAACCACGTACAGCAGTGCGATTGTCATTACTCCGGGGTTAGCGAACCCTGCAAAGGCTTCCAGCGGGCTCAAAATTCCGCTGACCAGCAGTACACACAGCGCGAACATCATCAATACGTCGGCGGCAATATTCGTCACGGCCATCGCCAGTAACACCAGAACAACCATGCCGAGAGTCAGTCCCGCCTGCCACTCAATCATCGGATTCACCCGCCGATCTCGGCAGGTCACGAATATGCCAATGCGGAAAATGCTTGCGCATCAGAGCATTCAGTTCCAGTTCAAAATCGGAAAACCGCTGCTGCTTTTCCTGCTGAATTTCGCGAATCATCCCCGCAGCAACCGTCGCATTGCTGAAGCGATCGATCAAAATAAAAGCTCCGATGCCTTTCCGATAACAATCCAGCAAGGTCGATTCGGCCAGTTCGACAGAAACCAGACCGATTTCATTCATCTGTAATCCCGACGCCGGCTCTCTTTCATATCGATTGATATCGATCTTATAATCGACTTTGCTCACACAAGCCTCGGTCTGGCGGGCGGCAAACTTAATATAGAAACTCTGTCCTTCCTGCATTGCCTGCTCGTCAAACCAGACCAGATGCGCATCAAAGCGGTTTGAAAACCCGACCTCTTCGGTTTCCGGAATGATCCAGTCTCCGCGACTGATATCGCGTTCATCCTGTAAAACGACGGTAACGGCCTGACCGGCTTCCGCGGCGTCAAGATCGCCATCGAAAGTCACCAGACGTTTGATGTACGAACGTTGCTCTCCCGGATAGATTTTCACCACCTGACCCAGCTGCAGGCAACCGGATTGCACCGTACCGCTGTAGCCGCGAAAATCAGCATTCGGTCGATTCACCCACTGCACGCAGAAACGGTTCGGAGCCGGTTCAGACAGAGCCTCGACCGAGAGATTTTCCAGATACGGCAAAAGTGCTTCCCCTTGATACCAGGGCATTTTGTCGCTTTTTTCCAACGTATTCTCGCCTTTCAAGGCCGATACCGGAATCGAGTAACTGCTGACGCCGCCCAGCGTTTGGGCGATTGTCTTCAGTTCTCTTTGAATCGCATCGAACACCTGCTCGTCGTAGTTCACCAGATCCATTTTATTAATGGCGACAATCCAGTTCTGGATACCCAGCGCATGGCAGATAAAAGCATGGCGGCGGGTCTGGCGCTGCACGCCATAACGCGCATCCACCAATAAAATCGCCGCTTCGGCAGTCGAAGCGCCCGTCACCATGTTTCGAGTGTACTGCTCATGCCCCGGCGTATCGGCAATAATGAATTTACGTTTGTCGGTTGAGAAAAAGCGGTACGCAACATCGATGGTGATCCCTTGCTCACGCTCGGCCTGCAAGCCATCAACCAGCATCGCCAGCTCCAGATCGCCTTCGGCATTTGTGCCTTTCACATCGTGATGCAGCCCCTGCAGCTGATCTTCATATAGCTGATGGCTGTCAAACAGCAAACGGCCAAGAAGCGTGCTTTTTCCGTCATCGACACTTCCGCAAATAAGTAAGCGCATCAGCGATTTACTGCGATGCTGTTGCAGATAATCCCGGATATCGATTGCCTGTGATTCGTTCATTAGAAATAGCCCTCCCGTTTTTTCTGTTCCATTCCGGATTGATCCTGATCGATCGCCCGTCCCTGCCGTTCCGAAGTCGTCGCTCCCACCGTTTCCGCCACGACATCCTCCAAAGTCGTCGCCCGCGACTCTATAGCCCCGGTCAGCGGATAACAGCCCAGAGTACGGAATCGAACCCATTTTTCTTCCGGTTCTTCGTCTGCCTGCAATGGCAGGCGTTCATCGTCGCGCATGATCCACATGCCATCGCGACGAACCACTGGACGCGGTTTGGCAAAATACAGAGGAACCAGTTCAATCTGTTCCTGCAGGATATACAGCCAGATGTCCAGCTCGGTCCAGTTGGACAAAGGAAACGCGCGAATGCTTTCCCCTTCATCAAGCGCTCCGTTGTAGATATTCCACAATTCCGGACGTTGCGCCTTCGGTTCCCAGCGATGGTGCCGATCGCGAAACGAATAAATACGTTCCTTGGCTCTCGACTTCTCTTCGTCTCGGCGGGCTCCGCCAATCGCCGCATCAAAACCATGCAGCGACAAAGCCTGCTTCAATGCCTGGGTTTTCATCAGATCGGTATGCTTCGAACTGCCGTGAACAAACGGGTTTATGCCGATTTCCAGCCCCTGCGGATTTTGATAAATCAGCAAATCAAAACCGTGTTTTTCAGCCTGACGATCGCGAAATTCGATCATCTCCCGAAACTTCCAGTCCGTATCGACATGCAATAACGGAAACGGAATGCTCCCGGGATAAAATGCTTTGCGGGCCAGATGCAGCAGAACCGAAGAATCCTTGCCGATCGAATACAACATCACCGGTTTTTTAAACTCCGCGGCGACTTCCCTCAAAATATGAATGCTTTCTGCTTCAAGCTGTTCTAAGTGCGTCATTTTCCATATCCTTGTTTAATTCATGCGATGTGCCCCGCCAGGCGAGCTTTTCCGCCAGAGCGCACACTTCGCCGACAATCAGCAAAGCCGGGCTCTTGATCTGTTCCGCTTCAACCGTGCGGGTCAGTTCTTCCAAACAGGTCAGCACCACCCTCTGTTGCGGTAAAGTGCCGTTTTCGATAATCGCCACCGGCGTCTGCTTTTCACGACCGAACTGCAGGAGTCCGTCACGAATGTCCGAACTCCGAATCAGCCCCATATAGATCACCAGCGTCTGTTCGGATTGAGCCAAAGCGCGCCAATCCGGAGTTTCGCCGCCCGGCTTGCAATGCCCGGTTACCAGCTGAACCGTCCGCGAATAATCGCGATGTGTCAGTGGAATACCGGCATAAGCGGCGCATCCGACCGCTGCACTGATTCCCGGGACAATCCGATAATCAATACCGGCCGCTTTTAAAGCTTCACATTCCTCTCCGCCGCGCCCGAAAATAAACGGATCGCCGCCCTTCAGACGGCAGACCGACAATCCTTGCTGCGCCAGATGAATCAATAACCGATTGATTTCTTCCTGCGACATCGAATGACAGCCGGCCTTTTTGGCCACGCAAATACGCTCGGCATCACGGCGTGCCAGCTCCAGAATCTCCGCTGAAACCAGGCCGTCATGGACAATCACATCCGCTTGCTGCATCGCCTGCAGAGCCTTAATGGTCAGCAGCTCAGGATCACCCGGCCCGGCGCCGACCAGTGAGACACAACCCCGATCCGCTGCAAATGCCTGCAGCTTGTGATCCAAAAGCTTCTGTGCGCCCTCCTGATCGTTGCTTTCCACTCGACGAGCGATCTCGCCCCGAAACGTCTGTTCCCAAAAAGCCCGGCGTTGCCCGACATCCGTCAAAGCCGATTTCACCCGGCTTCGGTTATGCTGCGCCAAGCGACCGAGCCCGGACAGACTTTGCGGTAACATCCGCTCCAGTTGCTCACGAGTCTGACGCGCCAGCACCGGAGCATGACCTCCGCTGGAAACCGCCAGCATCAGCGGGCTGCGATCGACGATTGCCGGGAAAATAAAACGGCACAGTTCGGCATCGTCCACCACATTCGCCGGAACGCCCTGTAATTCGGCAGCGAGAAAAACCTGCCGATTGACGCTGTTCACATCCGTAGCGGCGATCACCAGGCGCATGCCGGCAAGCTGATCGGGATGAAAATCTCCCTGAAACCACACCAATTCCTTTTCGGAACAGAGGATTTCCAGATCGGGACACAATTGCAGTGCAACCAGATTGATCTGCGCCCCCGCCTGACGTAATAAACGAATTTTTCGCAAGGCAACGTCGCCCCCGCCAACCACCAATACCGGCTGGCGTTGCAAATCGACAAAAATCGGCAAATAGTCCATCATCGCTTCCTTAAGACAGGTGATCGTGAAAATCACGTCCTTCGAGCGTGGCCTTGATGTGCCCCACACGAATCACAAAATCACCAAACGCTTCATCGTTCATCCTTTCCGTTGCATAGGCTCCGAGCAATGCGTCAAGCAGCGCCAAAATCTGCTCTTCGGTGATGTTTTCCCGGTACAGCTTATTCAAACGGGTTCCTTTACCATCACCGCCCAGATACAGGTTGTAACGCCCCGGAGCCTTACCGACCAGAGCAATTTCTGCCAGAAACGGGCGGGCGCAACCATTAGGGCAACCGGTGATGCGCAGAACGATCGGTTGAGATTCAAGTTGGTGCTTTCGCTGCAGTGTGATGAACTTCTCGACGAAACTTCCCAGATAACGCTCGGCTTCGGCCATTGCCAGCGTGCAGGTCGGCAAAGCAACACACGCCATGGAATGCAGATGCTGGGGTGCCAGCCCATCCTTAAGCAATCCATATTCGCGGGCAAGGGCTTCGATACGCGCGCACTCGGCTTTCGGCACCCGGGCAATAATCAAATTCTGACTGGCGGTGATCCGGAAATCCCCCTGATGAATTTTGGCAATTTCCGCCAGGCCGGTTTGCAAGCGGCCAGGTTCGCCATCCTTGATCCGTCCGTTTGGGATAAACAGCGTCAAATGCCGCAAACCATCCACCCCGTCAACCCACCCGAAACGATCGGTATGCCGAGTGAATTCGTAAGGGCGACCTTCTGCAAAGACCACTCCGCAACGGCTTTCAACTTCTTGCCTGAAAACATCCACTCCCAGACGATCAACGGTATATTTCAGGCGCGCAAAACGCCGTTCTCTGCGATTACCGTGATCGCGCTGCGCCGTAACCACTGCCGTCGCGACGTCCAGCACCTGTTCCTTGCGGATAAAACCGAGATTCGAAGCCATGCGCGGATAGGTTTGTTTATCCCCATGCGTGCTACCCATGCCGCCGCCGACAAGGACATTGAAACCGATCAACTCGCCTTGTTCGGCAATCGCGACAAAACTCAGATCGTTGGCATGCACATCGACGTCATTGTGCGGCGGAACCGCAACGGCAATCTTGAACTTGCGCGGCAGGTACGTTTTGCCATAGATCGGTTCCCGGTCCTCAGAGCCGGACGGGTTCGGTTCATCCATCCAGATCTGATAATAGGCCCGGGTCGACGGCAGCAAATGCTCGGAAATCTGCACGGCATAGGCATAAGCCTCGTGATGCAGGCGCGACTCGACAGGGTTCGGATTGCACAAAACCTGACGATTCACGTCGCCGCAGGCAGCGATGGAATCCAGCATGATCTTGTCCAACCCCTGAATCAACGGCTTGATATTGCGTTTTAAAATGCCGTGATATTGAAACGTCTGGCGTGTCGTCAGACGCAAGGTGCCGCTTTCGGTCAGCTGCAGCGCCAGTTCATTGGCCGCCAGCCACTGCTTCGGAGAAACGATTCCGCCGGGAATCCGCACCCGTAGCATGGCCGAATAAAGCGGTTCCAGTTTGCGTTCCTTGCGATCCTTGCGCAGATCGCGGTCATCCTGCTGATAGAACCCATGAAACTTGATCAACTGCTGATCGTCTTCCGAAAAGGCTCCCGTCACTTGACTGTTCAGCGCCTCGGAAATTGTGCCGCGTAAATAATTCGATTCGCTTTTGATACGTTCGTTATCGCTTAATTGAGTCATCAATACACGTCCTTCTGGTAGCGTTTTTTCTGTTTTAACTGGTCAAGGTAAGCCTCGGCCTCTTCCCGGCTGCGGTTTCCATGTTCGGCAATCACATCGATCAGAGACTGATGGACATCCTTTGCCATGCGCGAAGCATCGCCGCACACATAGATAAAGGCTCCGCGCTGCAGCCATTCAAAAAGTGTTTTGCCTTCTTCTTTCAAGCGATGCTGAACATAAATCCGCGTCGCCTGATCTCTGCTGAAAGCGGTATTCATTCGAGTTAGCAGCCCGCTGCGCAGCCATTCCTGCCACTCCTGCTGATAGAGAAAATCCTCGCAAAAACGGCTATTGCCGAAAAACAGCCAGTTTTCTCCCTGAGCCCCGACCTGCTCACGATGCTGCAAAAAGCTGCGGAAAGGAGCGATACCGGTTCCCGGACCGACCATAATCACCGGCGTTTGAGGGTCTTGCGGCAACTTGAATTCCGAAGGCTGGACAAACACGCGAATGTCGTCGCCCTCTTTGAGAGAAGCGAGGAAACCGCTGGCGCCACCGTAATGCGTACTGCCGAAAGCGTCATATTCCACGGTACGGATCGTCAAATGCACTTCTTCGCCGACTTCCGACTGCGCCGAAGCAATCGAGTAAAAACGCGGTTGCTGCTTACGCAACATGTCCGCCAAATCCTGTGCCTCCAGCCGGCACGGGAATTCGGCAACAATGTCATAGATCTGCCGTTCCGCCAGATAGGCTCTCAAAGCTGCGGCGTCTGCAACGGCCTCTCGTAACAGGCTGGTTGCTTGCATCTGATCGGTGTGTTCGGCGTAGGCCTTGGCAAACTTCGGATAACTCTGTGTCAGTTCGAACGTTTCAAGCAATGCGTGGCGCAGTTCGACCGCCTCTCCATCAAGTTGCACCGTTTCCGTCCCTTTCAAAGAGAGGGTTTTCAGCAACTCGTCCACCGAAGCCGCATTGTTCCGGAAATAAACCCCCAGAACATCGCCCGGCTGATACTGAATTCCGGAATTCTCTAAAGAAATTTCATAATGGCGAATATCCTTGGCAGAACCCAGTGACGTAATGGCCTGATTCACCAGCAGCTGTGCCTTGAACGGCGTCTGTTTGCTGTACTCTGTGCTTGCAGGTACATTCCGATCCGAAGCGATCGCAAAGGAAGATTCCTCTGGCTGTTGCGCCTTCAAAACACTCACCAGCTGCTCACTCCAGACGTTTGCCTCTTGTTCATAGTCGACATCCAGCGCCTGAACAGGCAAAAATGCCTTGCCGCCCAGATCGGAAAAACGTCGATCGGCGTCAATCGCGGCCTGACAAAAGAATTCGTAAGAACGGTCTCCCAGACCCAATACCGCAAAAGACAGATGCTTTAAATCCGGCGCACGTTTGCCGGACAGAAGTTTGAAAAAGCTTTCCGCCGATTCCGGCGGTTCACCTTCGCCCTGAGTGGATGTGATCAGTACCAGTCTGCTCTCTTCTTTCAACTGGCCCGGTTTGAAATCGGATATGTTTGTCAATACCGTTGCCAGGCCAGCCTGACGCAGGCTGTTATGCAGCTGCTCCGCCAGGCTTTGAGCATTTCCGGTTTGCGAAGCAAACAGGATTCTCACCGGTTTTATGTCGGAAACCGGCGATTTTTCAGCCGCCGTAGAAGGCAAACTTTCCTGCTTGAAGCCATCCCATCCTCTGGCGGCCAAATAACCGCTTAACCATGCCAGTTTGAAAGGAGAAGCCCCATTCACCAGTTTTTCAATCCCGTCTCTCTCATGCGATTCGAATAGCAGCAAAGCCGGATCCGTATGATTTGACATACCCTCATCACCTCTAAAATGATTAATTTGTGTTTTTCAGGCGCACAGATTACTGCCCTATCAATATTTAATAAAGTGATCATTGCTGATTAACTTATCTGTTTTTTAGATATTAGGGCGCGCTAAAAACCGGATGAAGGATGAAATTTCGCAGCCGGCGGAGCGGGTAGAGCAGCTTATTCTCTGAACAGTGCAGAAGCGCGTGCTGTTCAAAAACACCAGATACAAAAAAAGCCGCTTTCGCGGCCAGGAACAGAAAAAGTCGCCGGTCGATAACGGGATCGACCGGGAAAAGAAATTTTTATCGATTCAGAAGCGATAACCGACTTTAAAACGCACAGCCCGCGGTTCGACGGGGTGGAAATGCACGTCGTCCACACCTTGCGCCGGATCGGTAGAAAGTCGTGAAGTGTAGTAATAATCGATATCGTGATCATCGCTGTCCAGCAGGTTGAAAACCTCCAGCTCCGCACGCCATTTTTTCCAGGCATAACCAATCGACCCGTTCAGCACCGTACTGTCTTTCGATTTCACAAGGTTGTCGCTGGTCAACGGACGCGCGCCCAAGTGACGAATTCTCAAAGACTGACGCCAGCCAAGGTCAGGCATATGACTGATGCCGGCGCTGACGACGACCGGAAGCGCGCCATCGATATATTTTCCTTCTCCGGCAACTTGATCGGTGAAACGCGATTCGGTATAGGAAGCTTCAAAATCAAAGTTCACATCTTTCTTTAAACGATAGTAACCGGCAAATTCAACCCCGTAGCGTTCTGATGGACGGCTGGCTTCGGTATTCCCGGCATCACCGACAAACAACAGCTCTGAATCCAGTTTCAACCACCAGAAGGCCAGAGAGGCGTTAAACAATCCCGGAGTCGAAAAACGTATCCCGGTTTCGGCGCCAACACTGCGAACCAGTAAATCGACCGAGTCTACCGGCGTTCCGGATTGAGGATCGATTTCAATGGTCGCACCGCGCGCATCGTTTGAATGAAAGCCCTGCCCGGCATTCAGATTAGGCCTCCCAGGCGTCGTTAAAGGCATAACTCAAGCCCCCTTTCAGACTAGCGATGCCCTCTCCGGCACTGCCGCTGTTGGCACTCAAATCACTATCGAACATCGGCCGCGAAGTAATCGTAACGCGCCCCGCCCATCAGGCTCAGTTTCGGGGTCAGATCAACATCTGCCATAGCGTATAATCCGATCGATTGTTCCGAGACCTGATCTTTACGGATGGTATTGAATCTGGCGCGGTTTTGCGTGTTATATAAGGCGACTTCACCGATATCGTCATAGCGGAATTGTGCCCCGAACTGTACCTGCCCCGAATCGCTGCCGGCCAGCGGAAGAACCCGTTTGACTTCACCGCCGTAAATCCAGCGTTTATCGACTTGTTCAAACTGATCGCTTTGTACCGGGTTATCCAGATAATAGGTAAAATCCGACCACAAATTCATATTTGACTGAATGGCATACAAATTCGCCGACCAGCCATCGTTCCCCGACCACTGTCCCGACAAACTGTAACGGCTGGATTTTCCGCCAACCGAAGTGTCAAGCGAACCGTACTCATCGATCACGCCCTGATCGACCGCTCTCTGCGGGATCTGGTCGGCCGAATCCCACTGATTGTCGTAAGCCATAAAAGTAACCGAATAGGTTCCCTGCGAACTGTGGCCATGATAACGGGCCAGGAAATTCTTCTTCTGCACCCCTTCTTCGACATCGCTCCAGGGGCCATCATAAACCTGCCCTTCCAAACCCAGAACCAGATTGCCGGAAGCGGTTTTGAAATCGTCCATCAGCAGGGCGCGTTTATAGCCGTATTCACCGATTTCCACCGAGGCGCTACCGGTTTCCAACGCATTCGGCAAATAAATGTGCGCGGCACCGGCACTGGAGAAGTCGCCGTTCTGCGGATAATAGACCCCTTTCTGGTAATCCATGCGCTTGATCATCTCGGGGATAATGAAGTTCATATCCATATACCCCTGACCGTGACCATGGGTGCGCATATTCAGCGGCATGCCGTCAACGGTAATACTGAAATCGGTGCCGTGGTCGAGATTGAAACCACGCAAGAAATACTGGTTGGCTTTACCGCTGCCGCTATGCTGGGTAACCGCCATGCCCGGAACAAATTCCAGAACTTCCCCGACTCGCAATAGCGGACGTTTTTTGATTTCACCATCACCGATCACCCCTTCCGAGGTCGAAAGCGACTCACCGATATAGGATTGATAATGGCCGTCAACCTCGACCGCTTCCAGTTCCAGAGGTTTCGGCTCATTTATTTGGTGCGCAGAAACCTGGGCCGAGATTGCCAAACAGGCAATCGGCACATAATTCAAACTTTTCATAAAGTATCCTTAAGCTATTTTAGGTATTTTTATTTATGCAGGCGTTTTGGAAGAGTCGTGAATTGCACCCGCCTAAAAGAACAACGAATTGCTGCCGATCAGAATCGAACCGATCCCGGCGACGGAGAAAGCGGTACGGACATTGCGCCTGGTCGTCAGCAGATTTTCATTCACAAACGCAATAAGAAGCCCGAAGATCAGAAAAACCAGCAAGACACCCAACGAGAAGCTGGCGACCATGAGCAAAGAAACGGACTGGCCAGAGATGGCAGCTAAAGTGATCAACATCCCCCGAATGCCGCCGATTCCCATCAAAGTACCAAGTGAAATCGCCGACGCCAGACGTGTTTTCTGTTCGATACTCTGCTCCGGCATCTCGTGCGAATGAGAACGACCGAACCAGATATGAGTGTGTGTGACGCCTTCGTGCTGATGCTGATGCAACTGAATGCGTTTGCTCGCGACCAGAAACAACAGATACACCCCGATGCCGATAATCACTGTCGATGCAATCACATCACCGTAAGCCAGAATTTCTTCCGGGATGTCCATCTGCTGCAGAATTTTCGCAAACAGGAACAGGGTCAAACCATGCGCAACCGCAAAACCTACCGTATAGATCAGGGTTTTTCTGCGATTCTGACCAATCGAAAAATCGGCGATCGCCATCAGATGATCCGGCCCGAATGCGTGCAGAATGCCATAATAAAAAATAATCAGTAAACGAATTCCATGCTCAGTTTCTCTTTTTTTAAACAGATTTTTCAATCTGAAGGGGGGAATCGAACGGCCATGTCCAGACCGGAGTTGGCTTTAACAGATTCTCGGCAGTTGCTCTCCGACCAGCATATCGACCACGCGCTTGCCGCCGAAATCGGACTGCATCACCACTCGGCTTTGTGGTCATTTACCACTCCGGCCACCATAGCGGCATTGATACCCGCCGGATGGCTGCGCATTAATTGCAACGCCCTGCTCGGCAAAATCCGCCGGAACAACCAGTGCAACCTTGCCCTCGTTAGCAAGATATAAGGGATCCAGACCCAGCACTTCGCAAACGCCGCGAACTTCCGGCTTGATCGGAATCTGTCCTTCATCGATCAGAATGCCGACCTCGGCTCCCTGAGCATACTCATTCAGCACCGTCGCCAGACCGCCGCGAGTCACATCACGCATCGCATGTACGGGAATGCCTTCCGTAAGCAGTAACTGAATCAAAGCCGTCAGGGCGGCGCAGTCAGATTCGATCGTTGTTTCCAGCGCCAGTTCACCGCGCGCGGCCAGAATGGCGACACCGTGATCACCGATATCACCGTTAATCAGCACCTTATCCCCGGTTTGAATCTGTGTGATACCGGAATCCATTCCGGCATCCAACACGCCCACGCCGGCGGTATTGATAAACAATTTGTCACAACTGCCGCGATCCACCACCTTGGTATCGCCGGTGACAATCTGCACTTCGGCTGCTTGCGCCGCAACGGCCATGTCCGCCAGAATCTCAATCAGCTCCGCAAACGCTAACCCTTCCTCGATGATCAGACCGCAGCTCAAATACAGCGGCTGCGCACCGGATACAGCAAGATCGTTCACCGTTCCGTTGATGGCCAGATGCCGATACTGCTGCCGGGAAAGCGAATCGGCGTCACCACATACGAATCGGTCGTCATACAGAGACGACCGCTTTGCGGAAGCGGCAATCTTGCCTGATCTTCCAACGGTGAATCCGATGGCTTGCCGAAAAACGGCAGAATCACCTCATCGATTAACTGCTGCATGGCTTTGCCGCCGCTGCCGTGGGCCAGGGTGATGACCTGATCGCCAAACGCCCGATCAGTGTCTGTTTCAAGGTATCTATTGATTTCATCGGCTTACAACCTGGGAAAGAGGAATCTCAATTTGTCCGTAGTGGTAGTGAGCGGCGCAGGCGCCTTCGGTCGAAACCATTAAGGCACCGATCGGGGTTTGCGGCGTACAGGATTTACCGAACAACTTGCACTGTTCCGGCTTGATCACTCCGGTAACCACTTCACCGCACTGCGCCGCATCCGGATCGGCGATTTTCAGTCGTGGCATGGCGAACTTGCGTTCAGCGTCGAAATCGGCATATTTCTCACGTATGCGCACCCCGAGTGATCGATCGAGCCCATGCCGCGCCACTCAAAAAACTCGCGGGAGTTCGAACACGTCCCCAATCGATCTCAAAGCCACTTCATTTCCCATCTGCGGAACAATGCGTTCATACTGGTTCTCGATTTCACAGCGACCGTCGACCAAACTGCTTGACCAGCATGTAAACCGACTGAAGGATATCCAACGGTTCGAAACCGGCAATGACCAATGGGCGGTGGTAATCTCTGGAAATAAACTCATATGGCTGAGAACCGATGACCATACTGACGTGCCCCGGCCCCAGAAAACCATCCAGACGCATATCCGGCGAATCAGCATCGCTTTGATTGTCGAATGATGGTGATATGGTTACAAAACAAGGAGAAATTTTTCACCTGCTCTTTTGCCGCCTGCTGAAGGGTCAAAGCCGTACTTGGCATGGTGGTTTCAAACCCCAGACCGAAAAAGACGACTTCACGCTCCGGATTCTGCTTGGCAATCTGCAGGGCATCCAGTGGCGAATACACCATTCTGACATCGTGCCCTTCGGCCTTTGCCTGCAACAGACTTTTCTTCGAACCGGGAACGCGCATGGCGTCTCCGAAGGTCGTGAAAATCACGCCCGGCTGCTCGGCAATCGAAATGCAATCATCAACCACACCCATCGGGAGGACGCATACCGGGCAACCCGGCCCGTGAACAAACTCGATTTCTTCCGGTAAAAATTGTGCCAGGACCATAACGAAAGATCGAATGGTATGCCCGCCGCACACCTCCATAAACTGCAACGGACGCTGCTTGGAAACCTGCAATGTCTTCACCAGTTCGGCAATTCTTTTCGCGATGGCCTGCGCCTGTTTTCCATTACGGAATTCGTCGACATATTTCATCTTATTTCCCAACCTGTTTTTTGCGGTCATCCGCCAGAAGCGAATGAACCAGATCCCATAAAATGTGGTACGTCGTCAAATGACTTTCCTGAATGCGGTGAATGCTCATACTGTCGACGACCAGACAAATATCCACATCGGGACTTTTTGCCATCTCTCCTCCGTCCATCCCGGCAAAACCGATGGTATGCATTTTCAGCTCCTTGGCTTTGGAAAATGCCTGCATCAGGTTTTCGGAACAGCCGCTGGTGGAGAAACCGACAAGAACGTCACCACTTCTCGCCTGGGCAATCAACTGTCTGACAAAGGCATTGTTGAAACCCAGATCGTTGCTCGCTGCGGTAATCATGGTGGAATCCGCCCGAGATTGATTGCCGGAAGCGCCGGACGGCCTGCCGTGTGATCGGATGAAGAAATTCACGGCAAGATGCGAGGCATCGCAACTGGAACCGCCATTCCCCATTGAGAACATTTTGCTGTCGCGCCGGTAAACATCGGCAATGCATTTGGCCGCCATCAGCAATTTGCTTTCCTGCGATTTGAAGTAGGCAAGTTTGACCTGAACGCTCTCTTGGACTTTCTGCTGCATGGATGCGGCAAGTGTTTCGTCGGAGAGACCAAAAGGCGCCGTGTCCTTTTCAGCCGAAGTTTCGGCCGGCGCTGACACGGCGGCTTTATCACCGGCAAAGGGATAAAATCCGCTGAGGATGCTGTCGGTTGACTTATCCGCATGGCGCTCCCCCTCCGGAGGCGTCTGTCGAAGAGACTGCTCACTCTCCTTCATCGCATCCAGCTCTTCGTCGACTTCACCAAGTTCCTTGAGAATCGCCAGCGTTTTAGCCGCTTCTTCCTCGTCAATCCGGCTCATGGCAAACCCGACATGAACCAGAACCCAGTATCCGATACAACTGTCTACCGGCGCGCCGGGTTCGACCACGCAAGCAACATTCACTTCTCGCCTGACGCCGGAAACCTCGACCATCGCCAACTGACGTTCCGCATCGGTTATTTCAACCACTTGCCCGGGAATTCCTAAACACATCTCAACTCCTCCCCCTTCTTCTGTTTTCTATTTACGGGTTCTGACTGTCCCGGTCGAATGACATCACCATCGATGTTTATCCGACCTTTTCACTGACTTTTTCATTGACCGCTTCGCCGCCAAGATTTTCGGTGATACCGAAGCGCTCCATTTTTTGACGCAATCCAACGCGGGACAAACCAAGCTCTTCGGCCACTTTGGTTTTGTTCCAACGCAAGCGGATCAACGCCTCGCGAATGATCTGCTCTTCAATCTGCGCCACTTTTCTTTCAGAGAACCATTGACGCCGGACACCCACTCCAATTCCATTTCCATGTCTTCCGGAGCGGCGCGCAAAACACGCGGCGACAAAACTCGGCACGCAAAGTTCACCCTGAGGGGTCATCATAAAACTGCGTCCGATCTCGTTCTGCAGTTCACGAATATTGCCCGGCAGCGATAATCCATCAGACACTGCATCATTTCATCGGTAAACCCGTTGAACGGGCGGGCGTATTGCTCGCAAAGGTGCTTCAAGAAGGCATTTGCCAGCAACGGAATGTCTTCTGTGCGTTCGTGCAGAGAAGGCAGTTGAACCACATAACCGACCAGACGATAAAACAGGTCTTCGCGGAAGCGACCGGCTTTGACCTCTTCTTCCAGATTGCGATTCGTCGCCGCAACGATACGAACATCAACTTTTCGCGGTTTGGAATGACCCAGCGGACGAATTTCACCCTCCTGCAAAACTCTCAGCAGCTTGACCTGAAACGACTGGGAAATTTCGCCGATCTCATCCAGAAACAGCGTTCCGCCACTGGCCTGTTCGAACAGACCGACGTGATCCATATAGGCTCCCGTGAAGGCGCCTTTTTTATAACCGAACAATTCGCTTTCTAGCAGCTGATCCGGTAAAGCCCCGCAGTTTTCAGCCAGGAAAGGGCCGTCTGCTCTAGGTGAGTTATAGTGAATCGCTCTGGCAAACAGCTCTTTTCCCGTCCCGGATTCACCGGTAATCAGAACCGGAAAGTCAAACGACGAAATCTGGCAACCCGTTGAATCACTTTGTCCAGCAGACCATTCTCGGTGCGCACGATTTCGTCGCAACCATAGGTTTTCTTTAACTGCTCTTTCTTCTGCTTGACTTCTTTTTCAAGCGCACTCGGCGCAACTTTCAATTCCACCGATTAACAGGACGGTTTTCGCGTTGCAGCTCAAACAGCTCCACTGCGTTCTTTAAGGTATGGATCAGCTGCTCCGGCTGCCACGGTTTTTTCGATATATTGATAAATTCCGGCTTCGTTCACACCGCGGATTGTGTCTTCCAGACTGGAATAACCAGACAGCAACACCCGAATGACATCCGGCCACTGTTCTTTAACACGAATTAAAAACGACACCCCCGGTTTCTTTCGGCATCCGGTGATCGCACACCAGAACCTGAATGTATTCGAAGCGCAGGATTTCTTCGGCCTCTTCGGCAGACAAGGCGGTATAAACCTTGAAATCCTTACGCAAGGTTCGCTTCAAAGTGGCGACTGATTTTTCGTCGTCGTCAACGACCAGTACACTTGGTTTTTCTAGAATCATAGGCGGACATCCAATGCCGATTCGATCGCCTTGACCTGCGATTGCATGCGAGCGGCAAATTGACTCAACTTGTTGTTACGGTGCGAAATCAGCCAGTTCAGCCATTCGTCCATACCTTCGCCGCTTTTCGCCGAAACCAGCAACACTTCAATGTTCGGGTTTACTTTTTGCGCATATTGGATACAGGCGTCGACATCGAAATCCAGATAAGGCAACAAATCGACTTTGTTGAGTACCATCAGATCCGCCGCCGCAAACATATCCGGATATTTGATCGGTTTATCTTCCCCTTCCGTCACCGAAAGAATTGCAACCTTATGGTCTTCTCCCAGATCAAAAGCCGACGGGCAGACCAGATTGCCGACATTCTCGATAAACAGCACCCCGTAATCTTCCACCCCAAGATGGGAAATCGCATGTCCAACCATGTGTGCATCCAGATGACAGCCTTTACCGGTGTTGACCTGAATTGCCGGCACGCCGGTTGCACGGATTCGGTCGGCGTCATTAGCCGTTTGCTGATCGCCTTCATCACCGCAACCGGTAACTTGTCCTTCAAGCGCTCGACAGTTTGCGTCAATAAAGTTGTTTTACCTGATCCCGGCTGGACACCAGATTCAGAACAAACAACCCCTTGTGCCCGAAAGCATGGCGATTTTCGTGAGCGTATTCGTCATTTTTTGACAGAATATTCTGTTCAATCTCGATCATTCGGCTCTGGCTCATCCCCGGAGCGTGCGCGTGCGCCGGCCCCTGCCCGTAATGCAGATCGCCATTGTCACCATGCTGATGATCGTGGTCATGGCTGTGAACATGACTATGATCGTGCGCATGATCGTGAGTATGGGCGTGAACGCCTTCAATGGAGACTTCGCCTTCTCCGCAGCCGCAAACTGTACACATATTTACTCTACTCTATCTCTTTAATACTCAGTGTTTCCCCGCCGGTAACTTGCAGTTGGTGACTACCGCAGGCAGGACAATCATCATAACGGTTTTCGATCTGTACGTGCTTGGAACATCCCATACACCAGGCTTGTCCCTGCTCGCCAATCACAATCAATTCGGCTCCTTCGGCGATCGAATTACGGGTTACCACATCCCAACCGAAGCGAAGTGCATCGATTTCGACACCGGAAAAGACACCCACGGTCAGCCAGACTTTTTTTACCTTCTGAAAATGCTGTTCTGCGCTTCGCTTTCCAAGAAAGAACAACGCCTTCGCAAATAGACATCTCATGCACAATCGCCCCCTATTTCCATACTTTTTATACTTACGCCACGAACCGAACCGGCACGCAGGGGTCTATCACTTGAGCGCACAATGCCGCGTACTCTTCTCAGCGCTTGCTGTCGGAAACCTGCTTCGAAGCTCGTTCAATAACTGTTTCGCCACCCCGTCCGGATGAAAGTTCCACTCGGTCGGCGCACAAATCGCATAATCCGTCACCTTGCCGGATTCGACATGCGCCAAGTGATAAAGACGCCCGCGGGCGGTTTCAACCCAACTCTGGCAGGTATCACCCGATCGG